>JANNDZ010000186.1:0-16239 GCA_031378395.1 Pseudanabaena sp. OTE_75_metabat_487_sub | reverse complement strand
AAGGGAGTAGGTAATTAGCAGTGGCTAAAAAATTGTTTTTAGCGCTGAGAACGAAAACCTGAAGTATCCATTGAATCTTCATTCTCAGAACTTGCTAACTTAGAACTCTTTCTAGAAAATCGCTTACTGACAAACCAGCTAAACGCTCTAATAAAATCTAAACTAGAAGAAAGTAGGCGTTTTTTCCCGAATTTACTAGATCCAGAGTATCGAGGAAACCATGGCGTAGGAATCTCTGTAATGTTGTACCCAAAGCCAGCCAAAGCTGCCAGCAAATATCGATGAGTAGTAATATCCAAAGGGAGATCAGCAACTAATCCTCTTGGTACGAGCTTAATCCAGTTCATATCATGAATTTTCAAGCCAAAGAAAAGACGGCAAGTCATATTTGCTATCTTGGAAGCTAGTTTTTTCCCGTCTCCGCGATTTTGTCGCCATCCCGCAACTCCATGAACTCCCTTAGTACAAGCATGTATTAATAATGGGATATCTACCTCAGGATTGGACTCCAAATCTGCTTGTCCCCAAAGAATCCAATCTGTATTAGTGTTAGCGATCGCAGTTTGCCAAACAGCCGTTACACCACGTCTAGCAGGGTGAGTGATGACCTTCAGAAAGTCGTAATTTTGCTGAAGATCAACTAAAATTTGTGGACTTGCATCAGTACTCCCGTCATCTATCAGTAAAACAGGCAAAGCAAAACCAAGATTTACAAAAGCTTTGTCTATTAGATGAAGAAGTTTTTCAAGATTTCCTTCTTCATTTAGCGCAGGGATAACAATGGTTACAGACCGACTTTCTAAAGGAAGTTGCCGAGGTAGGTTAGCTATGAGTGTTGAAGATTCTGACATAAGATTAGGAACCGATTTAATACTCTAGTTCGGGAAACCACAACCTCACAATGAGACTCGTTGATTTATATAGATTAAAATCGCTGAAATCATTATATGGACAACTTTTTAAGGCTGTTGAGTAAGGTTACCCAACAGGTCGATTATTCATTCATTGGTGTTATGCAATACTTTCAAAGTAGCATTACTCTCTACATATTTTAGCTTAGGCAGTTTTTGTTTAAGATTTAGATGAGATTTATGTGACTTTTGACATGTAGGACTATCGCTGAGGGCACTGCAAATGTTACATGCTCAGATCCCCGCGATGAGGAGAATTGAGTATGTGAAATTTTTGAAATAAAAACTTATATCAAACTTTCACAGGACTTTCTTTAAACTTAAACTTCGTAAATAAATTTTTAAAATCTTATTTTTGAGTACTTCACTTATGTCTATTGATCTTCGTGACAAACATATCCTTGTCATCTCATCTGTTTATCCCACTACACCTGATGGCAACCATGGCGCATTTATCCGCGAAACTGTCTTGCAGATGCGATCGCTTGGAATCCGATTTGCAATTTTCGCTCCAGCCTACGAAGGGTCACAGACTCATAACTTAGATAATATTGAAGTTTATAGATTTCGATACTTTTTTAAACGTTTTGAAAATCTGGTTCGGGACGGCGCACCTACAAAACTCCAAAAGCAACCTCTATACGTATTAGTTGCTATTTCATATATTTTACTTGGGGCATGGCAACTTTTTTGGCTATGCAAGAAACAAAAACCTGACTTAATCCACGTTAACTGGCCATTTCCCCATGGGTTGATGGCTTATCCTGCTAATAAAATACTTGGTATTCCCATGCTGTTTAGCTTTCATGGAGCCGAGCTTCTGCTAGCTAAAAAATTTAGTTTTGTTGGGGCAATCTTGCGCTGGCAAACACCAATGGCTAAGAGCGTCACGGCAAATTCTTCATTTACAAAAGCACTAATCCAAAAGCTATACAGTGGAGATGTTAGCGTCATCCCCTATGGATTAACAATTGAGCCAAAAGCACCTTGCGATCGCAATCTTGAAGAAGATACAAAACTTTTGTTTGTGGGAAGGCTGGATGAACGGAAAGGACTACGATATTTACTAGAGGCTTTACCATTAGTTCTTCGTAAATATCCAGTGCGTCTTCGCATTGTCGGTAAAGGAATATTAGAAAACGAGATCAAACAGCAATGTCAGGAATTAAAACTAGATGACGTAATTGATTTCTTAGGATTTGTAAGCAAAGAAGAATTAGCGAATGAGTATGCCTCTTGCAATATTTTCGTTTTACCAGCTATTGTAGATAGCAAAGGCGATACCGAAGGCTTAGGAATTGTTATGATTGAGGCATTAGCTCACGAAAAGCCTGTAATTGCCTGTGCTGTTGGCGGTATTGTTGATGTTATTCAATCAGGTGTCACGGGCGTACTTGTGAATGAAAAAGATCCTGAAGCTCTCTCTCAATCGATTATTGAGCTCATTGCTGATCCTGTTCGCGCAAAAGAATTAGGTCAACGAGGACTAAAAGATGTTCAAGAGCGTTTTGGATGGGCACGGCTTGTTTTGCTATGGCAAGATGCTTTTACTAAAGCCTTGACAAAAACATAATTTAGATGATTACAAAAACTAGATTCTATTCATCTGTGTAGGTGTAAATATGGCAGTCCCTCGTCCCTTGTCACGCCTTGTATTAGTACTTCTAGTCGTTGTTCCCTTAGGAATTATCGGCGTTCTAGCAGTAACTATTTTATTGCCAACATTGAGAAACCCTGAATCTCGCAGCTATTCATCTGATATTGGTTATCCTGCCCAACAACGTAAAGCTGGTAAACCAATCAAAGTAGAAACTGCAGTGGTGAATCAGCAATCTATAGATGACTCCGTATCAGCACCTGGTGAGTCAGTAGCATTACAAGAAGTTGATCTTCAGCCATTGGTGTCTGGATCTGTTGCAAAGGTATATGTACAAGAAGGCGATCGCGTAACTAAAGGTCAACCATTAATCGAGCTAAACAAAGAGCTTTTTCAAAACATGGTTGACACAGCTCGTAATAATATTGCGATCTCTGAAGTCGGACTTCAAAGCATAGAACAGACTGCTCAGGAGCAAATAGCTTCCTTAGAAGCTAACGTCCAAAGCCTAAGGGGAAGAGTGGCGATTTTTGACACTAAACTTAGCCAATCAGAAACTTTAGTTAAAGAAGGAGCGCTCTCAAGGTTTCAACTAGCTGATACTGAGGATCTATATCTGATCCGCAAACGAGATCTCTACACTGCTGAACGGGAATTAGATCGGACTCGAAATGATCTTGCCCGTCAGGCAGAAAGCCTTGAATTTAAGCTAAAAAATGAACAACTTGCCTTACAAAGTGCACTCGCAAATCTAGAGCGTACCGTAATTTACGCCCCAAACAATGGATTAGTGAGCCGAATAAATATTCATACTGGCGAAGTCGCTAACTTGAATACAAAGCTAATGACCTTAAACCAAGATATTGTTTTTAAGGCTTATATTGATCAATCTCGTCTAAACACAGTTAAAGTTGGCGATCAAGCGACAGTTAGATTTGTTGCTTACCCAGGCAAGACTTATGCAGGACAGGTAATCCGACTAAATCCTACTGTTGAAACCAATCCTACCCCCGGCAACGCTGGAGCTAATCGACAATTTACTTACTCAGTATGGATTAGAGTCCAAAATTTGGAAATGGCTTCAGGACTGCAGGGATATGTACAGTTTGATCAAGGGAGAAAGAGTATGGTGATTCCTGAAAGTGCCGTAACTCATCTATCTGCTGGTGAAGGCATGGTGATGTTGGCTGAATCAGGTAAAGCCGTAGTCAGAAAAGTTAGAGTGGGAAGAACCTATGATAGTCAGCGCGAAGTTTTAGAGGGATTAGCTTTAGGCGATCGCGTTGTGCTTTCTCCTAGCTCTTTAATACCTGGTGATAAGCTAGAGACTTAGCTTTATATTTTCAATTTTGTGATAATTACAAACTTTTTACAGTTTAGTTTAAGGATAAGTAAATGCTAAAAGTTATAAATGAGGAAGTCTGCAAAGATTTTAAAATTCTAAACCATCAATTCTTGAATGCAATTCCATTCCCTCATGTTGTCATAGAAAATTTTTTGCATGAGGATTTGGCAGAAAAGCTAGTTTCACAATTCCCAGCATTGTCACTCATGCATTCTTCTCATCACTATTTGTTTAACCAAAAGTATGAATTGTCATTTTGGTCCCAAGTATCTGATTTGTTCTCTCAATTACATCAAGATTTACTCTCTGATCAATTTAGCGAATTTATTAGCCAAGTTGCTGGCAAGAAAGTATTTATGGATGCTGATTACTGTGGTGAACTTCATCAAGGGCGTGATGGCGGATTTTTAGATATGCACGTTGATTTCAACTTGCATCCCAAAAAGGATACTTGGATACATGAGTTAACTCTCTTAATCTATCTCAATAAAGATTGGCAAGACAACTATGGTGGACAGTTGTTGATGCAGCATCACAACTATCCCAAAACATACGAAGTTACTCCAGTATTTAATCGCTGTGCAATTATTCGTTCCGATGAGACAACCTTTCATGGTTATCGACAGTTAAAGTTGCCTGAAAATTTAACTCGAAAATCAATTTTAGTGAATTTCTATCGAGAAGTTGAGCCGAGTCAAATACCACCTCGCAGACCAACTGTTTGGGCAACGAAGGAAGTTTCACCTTTGAAATCTTTACTTGCCAAGATTTATAACCCAATCAGTGCACTCAAGCATAGAATATTTGGTCTGACGACAGCTGGAAATCGCCAAGAAGTCCAGAAAATCAAGGAGAGCAATCGAAATAAATAATTAGAGATTGTTATAAACTAAATTTGTATACCAATGAAAATTGTATTGCGATCGCTTAATTGGGCTTTGTCTCAAGTAAATAGGCAAAGCATAGTGCTTCTGATAGGTTCTCTGGCATTAATCTTAAGTGCTAGATCAGCATGGTACTCACTACCTTCTGATACTCTAAAGTCATTTGGTGTCAGCCTTGCTATTGCGAATTACTATAGAATAATACCAATTTTGTTTGGATTACTAGGAATAGGTTTGACAATTTGGCGCGTTAACATACAAGCCTTGCGTATACTTTTTTGGAGCGGATTACTTGTAGTTTTACTCTTTCCTTATTTTCAGGTTACTTGGTCTCCCTCAACCACATTTTTAGCTAATAATTTTTTTAGTCAGAATGCTAGAGTTGATCGTCATGTAGAGAGAAATTTTTCAGAGATACAAGCTCAATGGAAACAAAATATACTTTTGGGTGAGCCAGACACTCCAGAAGCTAGCTTAAATGCTTTAATCAAAGATAGTGCTTTTTTACAGATACCTTCTCTAGAGAGATTTCTTACTAATATTCTTGGCTATGATATAGGCTTCTTTTCATATATCAGCCTAAATTGGGTGATAGCAATCCTAGGATTTTCAATATTTTTATTTGGATTATATTTAGACAAAAGCGAAAGATCTATAAAGTTACTAACTAAAGATCTAGAGAAATTAACACCTTGGGTATTTGCAGGGTTGATAGTCATATCCATATCAATATTGCTGCCAAATATAATTCATTACCGTTTAAATATTTCTTACGCTAAAGGAGACTATCGCCTTGTCGAGAACATGAGCAGAACCTTGGCTACTTTATATCCCCCCGTGCAAGGTGATAGTTACTTTTGGGAGCGCAGGGCAAAAGCTAGTTATTACAATGTGCAGTCAGAAACCTACCTAGTCGATCTCGCCAAAGGGTTAGAAAGCTATCGTCAAAAGAACTGGATAAATGCCGAAAAGTATTTTCAAGAATCTCTTAACCTCAAGCCCAATATATTTCTAACTAGAGGATATCTGGCTTCCGCTATCTTAAACCAAGGGATTCGTGATTTTAATGATTTGAGTAATCGTAATGCAGCAACCGCATCAGCCGCATTTGAAAAGGTATTAACTATCTTCCCAAGTCATACTGAAGCTCTGTATAGCTTAATGTTGACAAGAGCAGTTAATGGCGAGTTTGATAAGTCAGCAGATACCGCTTTAAAAATCATAGAGACCCAAAAGTATGCGCAACGTCCACGCTCAGCATTATTAGGTCAAGCATATTTACATCTTGCTTGGAAGGGCTTTAAAAATAATGATTATCAAAATGCTTGGCAACGCTATCGCCAATCAGTTGATGATAGTAAGTGGAACCTTATTATTGAGGAAGAGCAATGAAACGATTTGGGCATTCTCTACTAGCCTCTGTTTTAGTTCTAACTCTTGGTTGTTTGTTAGGATTGTTAGGCTTTGCTATATGGGATAAAGCACCTACCCCGCTAACTTCCGTTCCATGGGCTCCAAATGTGCAATGGGTTCAGACAGATCAACCAAGCTATCGCTTATATGCTCGACATACTTTCAATCTAGCGAATAAAGCCCAAGCAGCATGGTTGAGGCTTAGTGCAGATAATAGCTTTATTCTTTACGTTAATGGGAAACAACTTGGAAGACAATTAGCGACAACAAATAGTTCTTTATCTTTTGCGAGTCGAAATACTTTAGCCAATCAAAATATAAACGATAGCGAACCTTATGATGTTCGGCTTGAAAATCGATTCATTGGATATCATAATCACTGGAAACAAACATACTATGTTGATCTGTCTAAGGTTTTGCATATTGGTAAAAATGTAATAGCTTTAGAAGTTCAGAAACATAGACAAGACGTTCGTTTTGTCGTTGAAGGATATGTTTATCCTATTAAAGAAGACAATCCAATTAATATTACAACTGGCCAATCGGATTGGAAGGTGGCAACACTCGAAGAAAACAACCAAAGTAATACTTGGTTTGAGCCAGATTTTCCCGATGATAGCTGGACAACCGCTAAGTTAGGGGGGGCAATTAAAGAAAAAACTTTTAGTAGATTGAGCCCAACTATTTTCGATCGCGCCTTAGAAGGCTCTTGGATTACGGGAACAGAAAGTAATAAGGGTGAACTTTGGATGCAAAAAACTTGGGACATTACTCAATCTCAAGATTCTCACATCCGTTCATTTATTCGATTTTCAGGGGATGGTGAACATTCTTTATTGTTAAATGGTCAGATGGTGAACACTTATGTGAGTAATGATAGTAGCAGTCTACATCTATTTGAAATTACTAATTTACTCAAACATGGCAAAAATATTCTGAATGCCAAGGTTGCGAGATCGCTAACTATCAATTCAGATGATTCCAAAAAGATTCCTTTAGGATTTTTCTTGGACGGTTGGAGAGAAACGATGAATGGCGAAGTTATTGATAAAATTGCCACAGATTCAGGTTGGAAAACTTCTGCAAATCCAGCTTTTGATGAATCCTCTTCAAACGCGATCGCTTATAGATATCCTGATCCTCAGGAATTTGATCGCTATTTTGAAGGTAATGCCTACTTACTAAATTTTCCTGATTTTTTACTCCACAATATCTTTTGGCAATCATTAGGAATGACATTAGCAATAGCTAATGCCTTTCTAATCGGGCGTTTAGGCTTTTTTACTTCGGGCATTTTGAACTCATTGACTGCTGGAGCAGGCATAATGCTGCCAGGGACGTTATTCCTGATTGGGATGGGATTACTCAAACACCGCTACGCAGAATCGGAAGTAGGCATATTATTTGCTCAACCCTCGACGAATATATTTTTATTGCTTGGATTTGTTGCTATTCAGGTGATTACCTTGCTAGGTTCCCTTTGGTACAATTCTCATTGCGAACATAGCGCAAAAGTTAATGCCTCGTTGCCAGATGAGAAGAAAGTGATAGTTTATCCAAAAAATTGGGATTGGCTATTCACTAAGTTGCAATTATCTAGTTGGGGACAATGGATTTTGTTAACTATGATTGTTGCTATTGGCTTTGGATTGAGGACATATGATTTAGCCGCAACATCAAGGGACTCTGATGAGAATACTTCTCTTGATGCAATTAGAGGGATTGTCAATACAGGTGCGCCTGTTGCTACTTCAGGGATTTGGTATACTCGCGGGCCACTCTATCACTACATTGTTGCACTTTGGCTAAAAATATTTGGGTTCTCTTCTGAAAATGCAAGATTTACTTCTGTTATTTTTGGGACGATTACTTTAGTTGTAGTTTTTTTACTAGCTCGAAAGTTTACGGGCAAAATATGGATAGCCCTTTTAGTTACTGCAATTCTAGCGATCGATCCATGGGAATTAGCTATTTCACGCAATACTCGATTCTACCAGTTTTTGCAAATGAATGTAATGTTTGCTTTCTGGTTTTTCGCAAAGGGATTTATTTTTAGAGAAGGCAAAACTTATCAGCATTTATTCTTTATTTCTACAATGGCTTTTTTGCTAACTCAAGAAGGATACTTGACACTTTTACCTTGCTTTCTCATCGGATTTCTCTGCTTTTATAAACCATTCTCTTTAAAGAAAGATTGGTCAATTGTTTTGAGTAGTGCCTTGGTATTAGTAATCTTTGGATTTAATGGCATCTTATTTCTTATTCGTTGTTTGACCCCTCCTGTCGGTATATCAAGCGGATCATCTGTACAAGTTAAACTCCAGTTAGGTGATATTACTGGCTTTGCAGAAGGTCTACTAGTAGGAAATAGTAGAATCAATATAATATACAGTCTTTTCTTTCTGTTAGGATTTATTTATTTTCTTGTCAAAAGAAATACTAAATTAGTGTTTCTTTTCAGTAGTGTTATTGTTTTTCTATTAACAATTACAATTTTAGTGGTTCAGATTTCTCCTCGCTATACTTTTGGCATTTATCCACTTTTTGTTATTTTATCTGTTGACAGTGCTTTTTGCATTTTAGTAAGTCTGGGGAAAATCCTTGAAAACGGAATCAATAATTTATTACCCTTGAGAGCGATCGCCTTAGCTTGTGTCATTCTAATATTTATGGGTAATCTGGAGCCGAATAGGGTGCTAGCAGGATATAAAGATGCCTTAGCGAGGCAGAATCCTGAGCTGTTTGAACATGTCAAGCAAAATTTACAACCAGACGACGTTGTAGTTGCCAACTTGCCTGCTGCTGCAGCTGTCTCACTTGGTAAGCTCGACTATTTTTTGCCATCTCAAGGCATTTTAAGTCTTGATGGATTTTACTTAAAACAGGGGCAAATGATTGATCGGTGGGCAGGAGGTAAGGTAGTTAGCAATGTTGATCAATTTGCGGAATTACTAAATAAGTCAAATCGAGTATGGATTCAGCTAGATGATAATCCCCGACCTAATGAACCAAACCAGAGACAGTTATATAACTATGTTAGATCGTTAGGAAAATCAGTGTTTGAACCCTATGGCGTTCGTCTCCGTCTGTGGCAAAAATCGGATGGGATGCTTCCAAGAGACACTAATCAAGGTAAAGATATAGGGAATTATTAAATTTTATCCAGTTATCCAGCTTTATTAAGCTGTTATTATTCATCTATGAAAGATAAGTTACCAATTTTCTTCAAGATCACGGTTAGTTTAGGTCTACTGGCATTTATTTTTACACGCATTGATCTCAATCAAGTTTTAAATCGCCTTCAATATCTTTCTTTACCATTTATTTTTTTTGCTTTGCTTTTTTATACTGGCTGCCAATGGCTGAGTTGTCTGAGGTGGCAAGTTGTTCTTAAATCAGCGGGTCATCATATCCCAATTCACTACTTACTTAGCAGTTATTTTGCTGGTATGTTTGTCAGCATATTTTTGCCCAGTTCTGTTGGAGGTGATGTTTATCGAGTTTATCGCATTACTAAAGCAATTAATAATCCAGAAATAGCTTTTGCTTCGGTCTTTTTGGAGAGATTTACAGGATTAGCAGCCGTTTTTGCTCTTGCCCTTGTGGGTATACCACCAGCACTAAAAATTATTGGCAGTTGGGACATTATGCTGCTGTTCTTTGCCTGTGCTGGTGTGATTTGGGGGGTATTTCTTTTAATTGTTAGTCCTTATCTATTGCGGTGGACTCAACCTTGGTTAGTGAAACTGCGGCTCGGCAAAATTGCTGAACGCCTAGCTAAAATTCAGGTGATTTCGATGCAGTTTTTAAAGCATCGTCAGTCACTGGGAATGGCGATCGCAATTTCCTTTGTTATTCAGCTGTCAATCATCCTGTATCAGTATATGCTTGCCCAACAACTTAAGATTCCAATTTCTTATCTGGAACTTTTGGTGTTTACACCCATCTCTATTGTTGTAACTTTACTACCGATTTCTTTGGGGAGCTTAGGCATCCAAGAAGGACTATGGGCTTATCTTTTTAGCCGCATTGGCTTAACTGCCGAACAGGCTGTAACTTTATCACTCACATTCACAATGCTGGGATGGGTTCTCGCACTTCCCGGATCTGTAATTTTGATGTTAGATAGCAAGGGCTTGAAATCCACAAAATGATGCGAACTAGATCAAACAATCCCAAATTTAGATCGACGCATTTATTAGCGATTGCTACAATTTTTAGTTCGCTTTGTCTTTGGTCAGATGGAATTCAAAACACTTCCAGTAGTCTTTCTGTTGCTCAGGTGCAAATTCCTATCAGCACGGAATGGCATATTCTCTCAAAAGCCGATCTTGATTTCTTGTCTTTTTACGTAAAAGCTGTGGTGGTTGACAGGCAAAACGGCGCGATCGGACGCAATCAAGAAAGATTTATATCTGTGGGGTTTCAACGCTACGCCAGCCGATTTATCAGTTATGGTATTTTGACTAAGAATGTAGAACTGGTTGCGATTGGAATCAAAATCATTAATTTCCCACTATCCCAACAGCAAACTGACGGTAGTTTTACTGATAATTCACCGAAAAGTAATGGCAAAAGTTCGGCTTCTAGCGTAGCTTTTTACCTCAATGATGCAGGCGAGAGCCTTTTGCTGCTTCAAAACTCGAAATGGTTTCAATCAAGTGATGTAACGAAATTGCAGCGATCGCATTTAGAGGCAATGCGTCCAAGGATCTCCAAAGCTTTAACTTGGCTAATTTCTCAAGAATCAGCATTAATTAAAAGTGATGGCAATGGCCGAGCGACAAATCGCTTATGGAAAGACGCAAATGCTCTCTATCTGGCTGGCAAAGCTCTTGGGCATCAAGATGGCATTACACTTGGCGAAAAATTCGTTAAGTTGTGCTTAGAGCAACAAAGCCCAGAAGGTGCATTTCTGGAAATGAAAGGCTTTGATAGTAGTTACCAAGGTGTTTCTTTGCTCGAAGCTATGATCCTTTATGCAAATCTCAATTCTGATTCCAAGCTCGCTCCTATAGTTTGGTCAGCTATTCAGAGTGCCCTGAAATTGGAACTTCAATCTATCCTTCCAAGTGGTGAAATTTCAACGGAAGGCAATACACGCGTTTTTCGTGGTGGCGAAACTTATTTTGACAAAGAGAAAACCGTAGATTATTTAGCTTTGGTGCGAGCACTACTCTACTACCATCAGATTACACAGGATCAACTGGTTAAGAATGCAGCAGATCGAGTATTTGATTTCTATTCGCGAAAGCGACGTTAAAATTTACTTGAATTGAAATATTTTGTATTGTTTTGGGCATTATCGGTTAGTTAGTTTTGGGCTTCACACAAAAATCTTAAATATTTAATAAAGTTGAGGTTCTGCGATCTCTTTTTGCTCAGTCGCTTTTGCAGAGATCGCACTCATCCGAAACCGTTACATTCTTATTAGATTAGGAAACCCATGAAGCTAAAATATCTTCCAGTTATCGCCGCGATTTGTACGTCTGTCTGTGTCTGGCAGAATGGAATTCCATGGATTCCAAATAATGTTTCGATCATTAGCTCCAGAGCTGAAGCGCAAGTCCCTACGAAATCAGAGTGGGCAGTACTAAGTAAAATCGACACAAATTTACTCGCTTTCTTGGCAAGTGTGGGTGTAATCGACCAAAACAGTGGAGCACTCGGACAAAATCGCAATGGTTACATATCTGCTGGCTTCCAACGTTATGGCAGCCGATTCATCACTTATGGTATTTTGACTAAGAATCTGCAATTAATCGATATTGGGCTTCGGAGTATTGAGTATCCACTTCGTTATCAAAATGCTGATGGTAGTTTTATTGATTATTCTCCTGGGGTGAATGGAGTCATCCATCCGGGTAGCATGGCATTTTACCTACATGATGTCGGTCATAGCCTAGTGCTCTGTAAAAATTCTAAATGGTTTCAAGAAAGTACAGAAACTGTAGGATTACGAACTCGCATTGAGCGATTAAAAGCCCCCTTGACCAAGTCTTTAAACTGGCTAATATCGCGCGAAGCCGATCTAGTCAGAGGTGACGGCAATGGCAATGGAACAAATCGTTTGTGGGTTGATGCGAACGCTTACTATCTGATGGGGAGAGGCTTAGATCGCATAGATGCTGTACGTTTGGGTGAAAAATTTGCAAATTTAGCCTTGCAACAGCAAAATGCAGCAGGTGCATTTTTAGAAAAGAATGGCTTTGATAGCAGTTACCAAGCAGTTTCATTACATCAGGCTCTAATCTTTTACATGAATCTGAGTTCACAAGCTAACCAACGCCCGATTGTCTGGGCAGCAATCCAGCGCGGCATGATATTAGAGTACAGATATATTTTGCCAACGGGTGAAGTCGAGACTAAGGGCAATACACGCGTTTATGCAGGGGGTGAAACCTATGTGGGCTATGAGAAAAATGTCGATTATTTAGCTGTCGTACAATCGCTGAGATATTATTATGAGTTGTCGCAAGACATCAATAGTAAAAATGCCGCAGATCGGTCGTGGGCTTACTATCGGCGGCCTAAATGATTATTGCACTGTCATATAGTAATTTTCGTCTGTAAAATTGTAGTATTAGTGAGTTTGGTGAGTCCGCAAAATATCGTGTTTTTCGGGCTCTCTCACCGTTTTGATACTTAATATGTGGGGCTTTAAAGTTTTTTGGAGTTAAGTCCTACCTTGTTAGATATAATTGAGTAATATTGCTTATGCCTACTTCACAAAAATTATGTAATGGTGCCAGAAACCAAAGCAACATGAACTAGCAAACATAAACTTGTAGTCAAGCAAGTCAATTTTTTAGAGCAAGGGGTGTATTTCCATGAATAATCCAATAGTATCTGTAGTAGTTCCAACTTATAACTCTGCTGATTTTTTAGAGCCATGCCTGAAATCTATTCTTGAACAATGCTACGAAAAAACTGAACTAATTATTGTAGATAATAACTCGAATGACAATACTCAAATAATTGCGAAGAAATATACAGAGAATGTCTACAATAAAGGGAACGAAAGAAGTGCTCAAAGAAACTTTGGTGTCCAACAATCTAGTGGCAAATATGTTTTGATCATTGACAGTGATATGGTGTTGACTAAGGGGGTTGTGAGAGCATGTGTTGAAGTTATCCAGAAAGATTTACAACTCAAAGCATTGATTATTCCTGAAGAATCTTTTGGTGATGGTATCTGGGCTAAATGTAAGAAGCTTGAAAGATCTTTTTATAGTGGAGTTGATTGGCAGGAAGCTTCGAGATTTTTTGATAAGAATGCTTACCTTGATGTTGGCGGCTATGATGAGTCTATGACTGGATGGGAAGACTATGATCTACCAAATCGTATTGAGTCTAAGTACGGAGCGGGGAGTATTGGTCGTGTCAAAACGTTAATTTATCATAACGAACGCAACCTGAATTTAGTTACTTCCTGCCGCAAAAAGTTTTATTACGCTAAAACTTTAGATCTGTATATTCATAAAGATACTAACAAGGATCGCTTGCATAAACAAACTTCAATTCTTCGTAGATATGGGATCTTTTTCGCTAAGCCTACCAAGCTTTTCAAAAATCCTTTTTTAGGAATTAGTATGTTATTCATGAAAACATGTGAGTTTGCGGCTGGAGCTTCAGGTTATATGGTCGGAAAATTTTCAGCTAAGTCATGATGATTACAAAACTTTGCCGATGAGCGATCGCATCATATAGTTACTGTTTCTCGACTGAGTTGCGATCGCACTACCATCAACTAGCCATTCCAAACTTGGATCGAAAAGGGTTGATAGTTTTGGTAGAGTGAGTCCCAAGATTTTAGCTGGGTTAATACTAAGGGCTTGCCAAAGCTCACTAGCGGTTAATAATCCTGTAATCACTAAGTTTTGCCAGAGGACAGGGAGGGCAAACTCTAAGCCGATTGCACCTGCGGGGGCAACCTCAAAAGGCACGACTTTTTCTTCATACGCGCAGGGGATATGGTCGATCGCAATGCTATCAATTGCGCCTGATTTAATACCTGCGATCAAGGCTAGGCGATCGCTTTCGCTGCCGAGAGGTGGACTGAGGCGGAGATTGGGGTCATAGGCTGCTAAATCGCGATCGCAATGACAGAGGTGTAACCAAGTCGCGCTAGCGGTTACAGGCAGTCCGTCATTTTTGGCTTGAGTAATTAGTTCCACACTTTGCGCTGTGGAGAGACGCATAAAATGGGTGGGTGCTTTAGTGAGGCGAACTAACTCAATTAAAGCGGCAAGAGCGGTGGTTTCGGCGGCGGAGGGATAGCCCGTCATGCCATATTGGAGCGACCATTTACCTTCACGAATTACACCACTACCTGCGAGTTCGGGGTTTTGGGGAAATAGAGCAATTGGTTTACCAAGCGGTTTAATATACTCCATCGCGCGGCGAACCAACAGCAAATTGGCGATCGGTTTGCTATCGGTAAAGCCAATTACGGATTCGGCTAACTCGGCAAGATCAGTGAGTTGTTTCCCTTCTAAGCCTTTGGTAATCGCGCCCCAAGGTTGCAGAATATCGCCATGTTTTTGCTGGACATTGCGCCAAAACTCTAGGGCAGCAATATCATCGATCGCGGGTTGCGTATTGGGTAAAATGCCAACCGTGGCAAACCCACCATTTTTAGCCGCTTGCACTAACTCAGATATAGTTTCTCTAGATTCATGTCCAGGCTCGCTACTAGTGCTGTAAATATCAATCAGCCCTGTTCCTAGGACAACACCTGAGCGCTCATCAATCTTGGTTTCTTGAGGGATTTGGGACTGATCAAAGTTAAGGTGAATTTTGCGATCGCGATCGCAAAATACATCAGCAAAAGTTTCTGTAATATTTGCCGATGAATCCGCATCAAGAATGCGTACTTGCTTGAAGAGAACTGGATCGGCGATGGAATTTTCTAAAAACATGTTTGACAAGTAAAAAGTGAAAAGTGAAAAGTGAAAAGAAATAACTTGCTTTTTTCCTTTTTCCTTTTTCCTTTTTACTTTACAACGGTTTTACTGAACAATATTTAGCGATCGCTGATTTTGATAATAACTGCGCCATTGCCATTTGCCTTGGGCATCGACCTTGGGGGTAAACACACGCACATCAAGCGAGTTTAGACCAATTTCTTGGACGATAATTTCGGGGTAGCGATCGCCATTGATCTCTTGGATGCCATATAGGGCATAACTGCTCACGCTATCGTTGATGTAGGAGAGCGCTCTAGTATGGGTCAAAATTGGCTCAGATGCCCAATCTCCGTTTGCCGATTTTCGTAACATTACTAACATGCTGTACTCTTGACGCTCAAGGGCGGATCGGGCTAGAAAATCTTTCCATACTTGGGGATCAAATCCCGCTGGACGAATTGGATTGTCGAGGCGTAAACCTGCAATGATTTCAGGCTGATTGTCGCCGTCGATATCTACACATACCAATGACGAGATCGCGGCTTGCGAGACTGTGGATTGAGTTGCACCAAGTTTTAGAAATAAGTTACGCGATTTTTCGAGAACAAGGGGTTGGATTTTACTGGGGCAGTTAAAAAAGTAGGTGCGATCGCTTGCCGTATTAATACGATCGCTAGCCACAATTGTTAGATTGGGCTGGCGCAAAATTGCAGGATCAAAGCTTTTTGGCGGCTGATTTTTCTCACTGTTGGTTGGTGCTTGCAGTTTAAAGCTAGCGATCGCGCCAAAAGCATCGGAGCCACGCACAGCGCTCACTTGGAACATGCCAAGAGGCTTGCCAAACTGCACTAATGAAAAATTACTACCTACAGGGATCGATTGAATTACCCGATCTAAACTGCCAAACTGTTCCACCAAATCTGAAGGGACAATTCCCTCGATCGTTTTACCATCGGGAGAAGATTGGATAAACAGGAAAATAGGAACAGGTGTTTTATCCGCTTCAGGTTTTTTGTCATTATTGGGACTAACGCAAGCATTGAGACCAATAGCAATTCCCAAAATCACGAGAGATGTAGATATAGAGTAGTAAATTTTGCTTCTGAATTGTCTAAATGGCATGATTTGCAATTAATTACAAGACCAAGTTTATAAGGTTGCGCCCCGCAGGGGCGCAACC
>JANNDZ010000499.1:0-1856 GCA_031378395.1 Pseudanabaena sp. OTE_75_metabat_487_sub | reverse complement strand
CCGCATGGGGCGCAATCTTACGGTTTTGGGTGATTTATTATGCACAGGTACTTACAAGGAAAATCTTAACTATTGATAGCTATTTCATGTTAATGACTGCATTTAATATACGGTGTTAAGGATAAGTACCTCAGCATAATTAAAAACCCAGAGCCAAAAACTTTACCGCCCGTACAATGGGCAGTAAAGTTTTTGGGGTTTTATATTTACTTGTGCTTAGCTACTTAATCCTTAGTTCTTTACATTGAGGTTGCAGTATGCGCGAGTTGGCTTCTTTCGTCTTGGCTCAAGCCTCGACGACCAAGAGTTTTGCGATCGAAGATTTACTGAGACCAGAAGGAATCGTATTCCAGCTTGTCTTTGCGATCGCTATCTTAGTTGGTGGTTGGGTAATTGCCATATTTTTCTCTTCTATGACCGAAGGATTACTGAAACGGACAGATGTTGATAACAAACTGTCGAATTGGTTAACAGGCTCTCGTAGTAGTAGTCTGCCAATTGAGAAATGGGCAGGTATTACAGTTTTTTGGATCATTATCCTATTCACTTTGGTAGGATTCTTCCAATTCCTAAGATTAGATGCAGTTGCAACTCCGCTAAATAGTTTGCTAGCGCAGATTGCATCGTTCTTGCCGAAACTTGGTGGTGCAGCGATTATCGCAGGTATCGCATGGGTCTTAGCAACCATCAGTAAAGTCATCGTCGGACGCTATTTGCGATCGGCTCAAGTTGATACCAAGATAAATGAGAGCGTTGGCGACTCAAATACTGAAGTGATGCCTCTTAGTGAGACGCTATCTTCGGCTTTATACTGGTTTATCTTGCTGCTCTTTTTACCTTTAATTCTTGACACCCTTGGCTTAGTTCAAGCACTTCAGCCCATTCAAAACCTTGTCAATCAGGTCTTGAGCGCTCTACCAAAAATCCTCAAGGCGCTAATGATTGGTGGGATCGGCTGGTTGATTGCTCAAGTAGTAAAGCGAATTGTCACGAATCTATTAGCTACTAGTGGTGCAGATCGGTTTCTTCAGCGTTGGACTCCTAATCAAACTGAATATACTCTGTCTCAAGTGGTTGGGAACTTCATCTATGTATTAATTCTGATCCCCACAGCTATATCTACATTAGAAGCATTAGAAGTTGGCGCAATCTCTCGACCTGCGACAGCAATGCTTGATCAAGTATTGCGCTTCTTACCTCAAGTTTTTGTGGCTAGTGCGATTCTCACGGTTGCCTATTTCCTCGGTCAATTTGCTAGAGACATTATTTCTGGAATTCTGACGGGCTTGGGCTTTAACAATATCTTGCAATGGTTAGGATTCTCGGCGATCGCATCAGCACCAACAGAATCGCGTGTAAATGTCGATGATGAGAATAGCTTCATCACTTCACTTCCACCACAAACACCTTCACAAATCGTTGGCATTATCGTGTTTCTAGCGATTATGCTAGTGGCGATCGCTACAGCCACCGATGTTTTACAGATCAATGCGCTAACCCGTATTGTCTTTGGTGTGTTGCTAGTGGCTGGTCAAGTGTTAAGCGGCGTAGTCATTTTTGCGATCGGCTTATACCTTGCTAATCTTGCGTTTAACTTGATTACGAGTACTGGCGGTAGACAATCCCGAATCCTCGGTCATGCGGCTCGGATTTCGATTGTTGCTCTGATTACAGCGATGGCTCTCAAACAGATGGGGATCGCTAGTAATATTGTCGATCTCGCCTTTGGCTTATTAACTGGCGCAATTGCAGTTGCGATCGCAGTTGCATTTGGTTTAGGTGGCAAAGATATTGCTTCTCAACAATTGCGTGAATGGCTAGAATCATTCAAACGGAACGACTAAAAAACAAAAAAG
>JANNDZ010000100.1:0-4541 GCA_031378395.1 Pseudanabaena sp. OTE_75_metabat_487_sub | reverse complement strand
CAGAATATTAAAAGCCGCCGCCTGAATGGCTGATGCTGAATAAAGCAATTTCATCATTAGAAAAATTCGCTCCAAGCTATTGATCGCTTCATTTTCCAAAGAATCGATCAATAGACCAGCTTCTGTGCTTGAGACTTGATCAATAGACATATCTACTACTCCTGCCCAAGCCTCCGTCATCACTCCTAACTCTTGAATTACCATTTTCTCAATCCCACTACGCCCCATCAGTTCCAAGATCGCTTCAATGCCTTGCTCCTGCGGAATCCGAATCAGGGTACGTAAGATTTGGCGGCGATGTTTACCCCAAGATTTAGTTAAATTATTGGCAAGTACCGCAATTGAGGTCTGAGAGCCAATTTCCCCCAATAGATCCCAAGCAAGTATCCGCACATTGTCAGGGCTACGATCGCTAAAGGATAGCTCTAGCTATGATGGAATTGCATCATCTCCAAGAGCTACCAGTGCCTCATGGGCAGCTTTGCGCGTTGCTTTGTAATGCAAACCACGAATAATCGAGGGGAAATATTCACTAGCACGGGTGGCTGCGATCGCTCTTAGCAATGCACAACGAACCTCAATCGATGGATCTTGCAATAATTGCGGTACATAAAAACGTAAAGACTGCATAAAAGCAGCTTCCGCAAGAGCCCGACAGCCTAGCACTCGCTCAGGTTGTGATGAACTGGTGATCATATGCCGCAAAGTATTAGTTGCCTCAGCAACCTGTGACGAAGCTCCTAGACGCATCATCAAAGCCACGGCAGTACCACGAATAATGGGATTTTGTTCTGGTCCCAGATATTTCCGTAGTCCATCAATATCACGATTTTTTTCATCAGCCAGCAACACGTAGCGTAAGCATAAAGCTTGCACCTGCGGCGATGCATGAGGAGATTGCATCACCTCGCGAATATAGGTTAAATATCTAGATTCAGGATTTTCGAGCATTGCTTCAATGCTTTGCGCCTGCAAATCTGGTGTCATCTGCGATAACATCGGCGCAAGGGTCTCGCCCACAGCTTGCGGTACAATTTGTGTCAACAGATCAATGCAGACCGATTGCTCAGTATGAGTTTCGGCTCTGGTCATCGACTCCGATACCGCGCGACGCACTTCGCGAGTATCGACAGTTAGCAGACTCAGTTGCCCACGTTCCACACTCTGGATCAAAAGCTCCAGATACCCCCGCCGCAATAGCCAAATAACTACTACCCAGACAATAGCAACAATGACAATGACTCCCGCAAACCAATGGG
The DNA here is from genome assembly GCA_031378395.1 of Pseudanabaena sp. OTE_75_metabat_487_sub. GTDB lineage: Bacteria > Cyanobacteriota > Cyanobacteriia > Pseudanabaenales > Pseudanabaenaceae > Pseudanabaena. The sequence goes on along the minus strand of JANNDZ010000100.1, from coordinate 3,282 downwards.
CAGAAATATCGGCACTAATACTATTACGCCTAAAAATTTCACTGACAACCCAAATCAAAACCCCTGCGCCACCTGTTGCCAAGGGATCGGCGATGCCTCTGACAAAGGATTGGATCTGGCTGCGAAACAAATCTGGTACAGCTTGAAAGAGTGTCGGCGCAGTCGCTGCTACAATCGTGAACCGAAATAGTTCATCAAAGAATTTCAGAACAACGAAGCCGGTTAACACCCCAAACGGTGCAAACCCTGCGATCGTACCTGTAATGATGATGCCTATAGGGGGCATCAGCACCGCAAAAAATACGCCAATTCGTTCAATAATTCGGCTAGAGCCAAAAAGCTGGAGGGCAAGCTTAAAGACTCCCATTATCCCGCCAAAAATCCCTAGAAAGCTGCCGATCGCCTCTTCAGTTTTAAGATGAATTTCTAGTTGGGACTGATACTGAAACTCAATCATAAAAAATAAAACTTGAGCAGCTATAAAGAAGCCAAATAAAAGCCAGACATACTTGCGGATATTACCTTTGAGAGTACGGGTAGAAATATCGCTATCTTCTTCACTGTTATAGACAGAGTTAGGAAAAGCTTGTTTATAGCGAGTACTCAGATAAAACAGTACGCAAGAACCGATCGCTAACATCAGGCAAGTTGCGAGGGTCATATTCGCCGCCCCGCCGCCCCAAGCTACCAAAAATGGATAGGAAAAACCACCTACGATTTCGGCAACAATAATTCCAGTACTAATTAAGGGGAAAGCTCGCTTAATTTCCCGAATATTAAATAACTGGTTTGCCGCAATATCATTATTAATATTGCTAAGTACATAAATGCCCTCAACCCATAGGCGAATCCCAAATACAGCCGCCATATATATAAACGTGCCTTTTTGCATTAGTCCCATCCATGCAAGCGGCAGTGGCAGGGCAAGCAAGCAGGAAATGCCTAGCATCACCCAGCGCAAAGGAAATAGTTTTTGCATCCATGAGTAAAAAACCCCAAAAGCAGTCACCACAAAAGCTGTAGCAATATATACCCAAGTCAATTTCTCGGCTGTATAGGCTTCGAGAAATAAGGTAGAGCTAGAATACTCAAGCCATACCGCTCCAATTGATGTTGCACCGTAAAATAAAAACATCAAAAATGTGCGTTCAGCTTCGTCTGGACGCAGGTTGACGATTTTTAGAAATCGGCGCATCGAAGAATTAGAGTTAGGAATGACAGGTGCAGTCATCTGGGTGTATTCATGGATGATGGCGATCGTTTGACGATATGGTACTACAAGAACGCAAATCTGCAATGACAGCTATTTCGCCAATTATCTCAATTTCACAAGGACATCTCAATATTTGGGAAATTTGTCGGCGTAGATATCAATATAGTTTTTTAGAGGAATTGAGTTTACCCGAAGCTGATTTGCAGCGCAAAAAAAATTTGCTATTAGGGTCAAATTTTCACTTGCTGATGCAGCAAAAAGAGCTAGGGCTGGATGTATCGTCACTAGCAAGCAGTGATCCAAAGTTACGATCATGGCTAGCTGCCTTTGAGCATCAGCCACCAGCAATGATCAAAGGCGATCGCCTCTGTGAACATCGACGCACATTAGAAATGACAATCGAAATGTCGCTGCATCATAGAGAGAATAGCGATCGTGGTCAAGCGTATTTTGTCTTAACTGCAATTTACGACTTTTTGATTTTGGGCGATCAGCAAGCGCAAATCCTTGATTGGAAAACCCATCAAATTGCGATCGCTGCCGAAAAATTAAAAACTAATTGGCAAACCAGACTTTATCTATATCTACTAGCTAAAACAACTAACTATGCGCCTGAGCAGTTATCAATGACCTATTGGTTTGCCAATACAGCCGAATCAATAATTATTCCCTACTCTCAAGCGGAGTATGTAAGCACTGAAACCCAGTTAGAGCAAATTTTGACAGAAATTAACCAAGCCAGTAATTACCCCAAATTACCGCTTAATAGTCCTGATTGTAATTATTGTGAGTTTCGAGATCGCTGCGATCGGGGTGATATTTTACCTGATGCTATACCTAACAATATTTCCGCTATACCCGAAGTCATACTTTAGAATTTAAGCAATGCCGATATAAAGAAAACTAGTATTTGGCACTATTCTTCTTTTAAGCAATAATGATATGCCCGGCAGGCTATTTTGAATGTGCGGAGCATTTAATCCCTAAAAATATCACTCTATGAGTAAATCCAAACGCGCTTTAATTACAGGTATCACAGGTCAAGATGGATCTTATCTATCGGAACTACTCCTAGCCAAAGGGTATGAAGTGCATGGCATCATTCGGCGCACTTCAACAATCAATACCGATCGCCTAGATCATATGTATCAAGATCCGCATCTACCAGCGACCAAATTATTTCTACACTATGGAGATCTCACCGACGGCACGACTTTGGGGCGAATTTTAGAAGCAGTTCGACCTCATGAAGTATTCAACCTTGGTGCTCAGTCTCATGTGCGCGTTAGCTTTGACTCTCCTGAATATACTGTTGACGCTGTGGGTATGGGAACTTTACGCTTATTAGAAGCATTGCGAGATTACCAACAGCGCAATGAGCGCGAAATCCGTTTTTATCAAGCTGGCTCTTCTGAGATGTATGGCTTGGTGCAAGCTGTACCTCAAAATGAGGATACTCCCTTTTATCCTCGTAGTCCCTATGCTTGTGCCAAGGTCTATGCCCATTGGCAAACGATTAATTACCGTGAGTCCTATGGACTATTTGCTTGCAATGGCATTTTGTTTAATCATGAGTCACCGCGTCGAGGAGAAACATTTGTCACAAGAAAGATCACCAGAGCGATCGCGCGTATTGTAGCGAGTCAGCAGAAAAAGCTGTACTTAGGAAATCTTGATTCCAAGAGAGATTGGGGCTATGCCAAAGACTATGTTGAGGCGATGTGGTTAATGTTGCAGCAGGAAAAACCTGATGACTACGTGATTTCTACTGGTGAAACCCATTCAGTAAGAGAATTTTTGCAAGAGGCTTTTGCTTATGTCAATCTCAAATGGGACGACTATGTAGAGATCGATCCGCGCTATTTTCGACCTGCTGAAGTTGATTTGTTATTGGGCGACTCTACGAAGGCAAAACAAAAGCTGGGCTGGGAGCCGAAAGTTACCTTCAAGGCTTTGGTTGAGCTAATGGTGGATGCTGATCTAGAAGCATTGGGTTTACCGAATCCTAAAGGCACACATTCTCAAGATATTGCCACATTGCGAAATACTGGACAGGCTTCGACTTGGTA
>JANNDZ010000096.1:0-5293 GCA_031378395.1 Pseudanabaena sp. OTE_75_metabat_487_sub | reverse complement strand
AACTCTATTTTGGGTTTTATTTCCTGATACACTTGGCGATAGCTATACCAAACAACCATGCAAACTGATATCAGGAATTTGCAGATCACTGAACAAGATCTAGAGAGAGTAACAGGAAAAGAGATTAGTCTATTATTCATTGGAAGTACTTATAGAATTTCTATACTCCAAAAGAAAAAATGCTTAACTCCTTTTTTGCTGAGCGAAGCTATCACTCTATTCTTAATTTCAATTTTTAGTTTGCCAATTAGCATTTTGATCTTTCAATCTCTTGGAAAACCTATAGATAATCGTCAAGATCAAATTGGATTTGCCATTTTTGTATTCTCATTTGTGCTAATTCTATTTGCTGGTTGGAACCTATTGGCTTGGATGAGATCTAAAAAATTGGTTTGTTTATCGCATTTACTAGATGAAGTGGATAAATATAATCAAGTGATTTTTGCTGTCGATATTTGCGATCGCCTAAAGTCTGCTAGCAATCAACCCGTAGATCTCGATCATCGTGAAGATATACTGCAAGCTCTTGAGCTAACTAGAGATAGTCTAATTTGTGGTTTAACAACTGAAAAAATACTCCGAGAGCATCGGAACTTTTTAAGTAGTCATCGCCAGCTTTTTGACAATATTGAGCAAAATCTAATTGCACTAGAGTCCTTAGAGGTTAAGAATCAAGCTGATCAGTATAGTTCCATGCTGAGTGATGCATTAGTCATTGGTATGAATGTCCAAAGAGAAATGCTGAACTTACAAACACATAGAATTATTTAAAGGTTCCGCTCATTTAAAGATTCTGCAACCCAATTTTTAGTGCACGGCTTCGCCGCGCACTAAAAAATTGGGTCTTTATTGTCGTAGTATCGTGCAAATTTCATTACTAAAACCTTGGCACAAAATTATTTAGCTTTAGTTCATGCTTTGCAAAATCAGTTAGAAATATTGCAAACAGCGATCGCATCGCAGAAAGAACCTGCACCAGCGATCGCTAAAGACTGGCTGCGATCTCATCGCGAAATTCAAATATTTTTTCAGTCAAGTCTTATAAATACAGATTTAGAGATAACATCGCAAAATTTATCTTTGCAAGTGGAAATTGATAAACAATTAAAAATGCTTGACGTAGATTTAACAATGTTGCAAACTGCGCGTAGTCCCGCCACATGGCAAAAAAGGTATCAACAAGCCTGCGATCGCTTTGTTTTATTAGATCGCTATTTTCACATGCATTAAGTACCTACACATAATTCAATATAAAAACCAAAAACCTGTACCGCCTGCGCAGTAGGCGGTACAGGTTTTGGTTTTAGCTTTTTAATTATGCTTAGATCTTTAATCATCCGCATTAAAAAAGGACGCAAAGCATTTTACGGTAAACTCTTAGAATATCTAATAGATTTTAAGATAAACATAGTAAAAACTCTATAGTAAAATCAATGATCCTAGAAACAGCTTGGTTATTGCCTTGCTATGGTTTGCTGGGCGCAGTGCTGACACTCCCTTGGTCATTAAGGATAGTGCGTCGCTCAGGACCCCGTCCTGCGGCTTACCTCAATATATTGATGACTGTACTAGCACTAGTTCATAGCTGTTGGCTGCTGACATCAATTTGGGGACAACCTTCTCAACAATTTGAATTTATTTGGTTTCAATCTTTTGATCTAAATCTTGCTTGCTCCTTTGATATCTCCACGATTAGTGTCGGCGCGGCAGTGATGATTGCTGTGATGAGTCTAATCTCACAGGTCTATGGACTAGGCTCTCTCGAAACTGATTGGGCGATCGCTAGATTTTGCGCCTTAATTGGCTTTTTTGAAGCTGCGATCACAGGAATTGCCTTTAGTGACTCACTATTTTTCAGCTATGCTCTGCTGGAAATGCTCACCCTATCAACTTATTTACTGGTCGGATTTTGGTATGCACAGCCCCTAGTGGTAACTGCCGCTAGAGACGCATTTTGGACAAAGAGGGTCGGCGACTTATTTTTGTTAATGGCTGTAGTTACATTGTCCAATCTTACGGATAGTTTGAATTTTTCCGATCTCAAAACATGGGCTGATGCGCCGCAAACGATCGCCTATTTTGCTGAGCATCAACAATTTGGCACATTATTAGGATTAGCTCTAATTGCGGGACCACTGGGTAAATGCGCCCAGTTCCCACTGCATCTATGGCTTGATGAGGCGATGGAGGGGCCAAACCCTGCTTCGATTTTGCGAAATTCTGTAGTTGTGGGCGCAGGAGCCTATGTCCTGATCAAGTTTCAGCCCGTATTAACTCTGTTCCCAGTCGCGGCGGAAGTTTCGGTGGTGATTGGCGCAATTACTGCGATCGGCACATCATTAGTTGCGATCGCCCAAATCGATATGAAGCGAGCTTTGTCCCACTCAACCAGCGCTTACCTCGGTCTAGTTTTTATCGCCGTAGGTATGCAGCAACCTGAGCTAGCAATAGGTTTGCTCTTTAGTCATGGCATCAGCAAAGCACTACTATTCCTCAGCTCAGGCGCTGTGATGATGTCCACGATGACTCAAGATCTCACAGAAATGGGCGGCATTAAAACACGAATGCCCGCCAGTTTAGTCGGCTTTATTGTTGGCTCACTGGGCTTAGTGGCTTTGATTCCCTTTGGAGGATTTTGGACGCTCTTACGTTGGGAAGAAACTTTTTGGAATAGTGACTCTTGGTTAATTGCGATCGCTTTATTAGTCAATAGCATAACTGCCTTCGGACTCATGCGCATGTTTGCACTCGTATTTCTTGGACCTACTCAGCCCAAAACCCGCCGTGCACCCGAAGTTGCTTGGCCAGTAGCACTTCCATTAGTCTCACTAACGATCATTACTTTACTTGTGCCCATCTTGTTGCCATCATGGGAATTCGTAGATATTGACTTAGATACAGTAGATATATGGGGTACTGTCGTACTTTCTGCTTCTGGGCTTCTAGGCTTTGGATTAGGTGCATATATTTATATCAAACCCTACGAAACTGGTAGCTCAGTACCGATGTTGCCCAAGGCTACTCGTCAGTTATGGAAAGCTGTGCAGGATTTGCTAGCCTATGACCTTTATGTTCAATCTATCTATAAATACACAGTGGTCTTAATTGTGGGCGGTGGTTCCAAATTTTTGGCTTGGATTGATCGCTATTTAGTCGATGGTTCAGTCAACTTTGTTGGCTTTGCCTCAATCTTTAGTGGCGAAAGCTTGAAATACACGGTGACAGGCAGGTTACAGCAGTATGTGCTGACAATCATGATCGGTCTAATTCTGATTGGATTTGCCGCTTTTTACGGTCTGAATTAAATATTCAGCGCCTACGGCGCTGAATATTTAATAGTTTTAATTATTATCTTTAATCAAATATGCTTAGTACATTAGTTTGGGTACCGATCGCAGGTGCGTTTCTTATCGTTTTAGTGGGAGCATTCCTCGACTCCCAGCAGTTACGCCGAATATCATTGGGAATTGCGATCGCGACATTTGGATGGTCACTATTCTTAATCACCAAATTTAATATAAGCTTATCCTCAATCCAATTAGGCGAATCCTTGGCTTGGTTAGATCCGATTGGACTCACCTATCGACTGGGTGTAGATGGTCTATCCTTCCCACTAGTTCTAATGAATGGATTATTACTGACTGTCGCAATCTACATTAGCAACGACATCCAACGCCCTCGTCTTTATTTCCCATTACTCCTACTGCTTGGTGGCGGCGTAAATGGAGCATTTCTTGCCCAAAATTTACTCCTCTTCTTCCTCTTCTTTGAAGTTGAACTAATTCCCCTCTATCTATTAATCGCGATTTGGGGCGGAGAAAAACGTGGCTATGCGGCTACCAAGTTTTTAATTTATACTGCCATCTCAGGTGTGCTGATCTTAGCAGCTTTCTTTGGTATGGCGTTTTTGGGCAGTAGCGATACAGCTTTTACCTTTAATTATCAAGACTTAAATCTTGAAGGCGTATCGACAACGACCAAAGGGATTTTGCTAATTCTGCTACTCCTTGGCTTTGGCATCAAAATTCCAATCGTGCCATTGCATACATGGTTGCCCGATGCCCACGTTGAAGCCTCAACCCCAGTTTCCACATTGCTCGCAGGAGTTCTGCTGAAACTAGGAACTTATGGTCTATTGCGATTTGGTCTGGGGTTACTGCCCGAGGCATGGCAAGCGATCGCACCCTTTTTAGCGGGCTGGGCTGTGGTCAGTGTCATTTATGGATGTCTTACCGCAATCACTCAAACTGACATGAAAAAAATGGTAGCCTATAGTTCTGTAGGACATATGGGTTATATCCTGCTGGCTTTAGCCGCTGCTACTCCATTGTCACTTGTAGGGGCTACTTTTCAGATGGTTAGTCATGGGCTCATCTCGGCACTACTATTTATTCTGGTGGGTATTGTTTACAAGAAAACGGGAACCAGAGATATCAACTCCCTCAATGGTTTGCTCAATCCTGAACGTGGTTTACCAATTACAGGTTCGCTGATGATTTTGGCGGCAATGGCAAGTGCAGGTACACCTGGAATGATTGGGTTTATTGCCGAATTTGTGATTTTCCGTAGTAGTTTTGCAGTTTTCCCAATCCAAACGCTTCTCTGTATGATTGGAACTGGATTAACTGCGGTCTATTTCCTGATCATGATCGATCGCGTGTTTTTTGGTCGTCTTGCCGTCGGAAAAGCTGCGAATCAACCACCGGTTAGTAATTTTCCCTTTGCAAAATGGCAAGAAAAATTTCCTGCGATCGCTCTAGCGCTGATCATCGTGTTTTTTGGACTAGTTCCCAACTTTGCAACCAAAATGATCGAGAGTTCCGCCGATGCGATCGCGCCAAACCACACTAAGCCAAGTCATATTGCTTTGGTAGAATAGTTAAGAAAGTGGCGGTGCAAAGCACCGCTTTTTGCTTTTGTGATTTAAAGCAAAATCTCTTTGTAAAGTTTGATATAACGCTCAGCCTGTAACCTTAAAGAATACTCCGTAATTGCGATCGTACGGCAATTGACGCTCATGGTTTGCCGTAGTTGATCATCTTCTAGTAACGTCACAATCCCATTACAAAAATCCTTGGCATCTTCTGGTGTTGCTAAATAACCCGTAACCATTGGTCTTACGAGATCGGGAACACCACCAATATCAAAGGATACCATTGGCGTTCCACAAGCCATACTTTCTTGTAGTACAAGAGGTAAGTTATCGGCACGGGTAGGGAATATGAACAAATCAGCCGCAGAATAAGCAATAGACTTTAAGCGATCGCTACTAATATATCCCAAATTAATAGTT
>JANNDZ010000077.1:0-4840 GCA_031378395.1 Pseudanabaena sp. OTE_75_metabat_487_sub | reverse complement strand
CTGTTTTACACGTATCCTGATTACATGCCTAATATGTCAGCTTCTTCTAAATGTCTACTCAATCCAACCATAACTGCATCATAGTAGGCTTTATAAGGCTTCTTCTCCCAATTCTCAGAATTTGGGACAAAGGGCTTGAATAAATTTTTCTCATAAATTTTATAAGCTAAATCAATTGTCTGTAAAAATACACTCTTCAAAAACTCGATATCTTGCTCAGAGAAGCTTAAGCTTTTAATCATGTATAGATCAAGAAATCCTTCCATGCCATTACGAAAATGTTCTACATTCCGTAAAGCGAAAAAACGAAGAACTAACTCTGCATCCTCCATCTTTTTATAGAGAGTGTTTGTTGATAATTTTGGATTATCTTCATCAATAGGAATTCCCCAAGCTTCAGCGAATATTGGATTACGTGCTAATTCTATTAATAGTGAATCAAATTTTCCATAGTATAAGCAGTTCCTCACTTCTTGCTGACTTAGATCAACTCCACCAGTATTAAGACGCTCGAATGTCTTCTGTTTTAAAAATAGAGCTTCTTCAGGATCAGATGTTGATTCTCTAAGAATAACTATAGATGATATGGAACGACGGTCAAGACCTGCTCGAATCTTTGCAGATAAATCATCATATTTAAGTTTATTGAGTTCTGGCCAAAGGTCAAGTCCAGTCAGAGCAAATTTATTTGTATAAAAGTCTCTAATAGCAGTTATTCTCTGTTGACCATCCATTACTTCATAAGAGTTATAATTAATTTCGTAAAGAATGATTGGTGGAACAGGAATGTTGATCAGAAAAGACTCAATTAATCGTGACTGCATTTTATTATTCCAGCGTGCTCTCCTCTGATAGAAAGGACGCAAATTCATGTATTTAGGGTTTTTTGATAAAGCCTCAACAAAACTTGGAAGTTTTTCACGATTTATTTCGGTAAGTATTCTCTTCTCCCCTGATTCGTACTTTTCATTAATCTCGACCTCAGATATTTTAATCCGAGTTTTTAATAGAGATTTCTCCCACATTTTTTCTTCGATTGTAGCAAGTGGCATTGTTACATCCTTAATTTACTGTATTTTATACAAATTATTGTAGCCTTAAATATAATAATCAGACTATAAATTTCACGCTTGAGTTTATTAAATTGCGGTTGTCGGCACTGGACAGTTAAAGCGAATCGACGTATTTGCGTCTTTTTTGTCGGCTTGAAATGGGCGTTTCAGCATCTATCCCCGCTTAGCTGACCAATGCCCTCACATACTCAATCAAATTTGAGAGCTTAGAAAAATGGATACCATTACCCAATATCGTCAGCAAATAAAAACTGTCTTAGAAAATCACGCTCGCCATGTTTGGGATGATCGCATTCAAGCTCAAATAATTATTGATCCAGAACGAGATCATTATCAGCTTGTTTATGTCGGTTGGCGCGATTCTAAACGTTGTTACGGAGTAGTGCTGCATATTGATATTATTGATGGCAAAATCTGGATTCAACAAGATGGAACTGAAATTGGTTCAGCCAATGAATTAGTTGAATTGGGTGTTTCCAAGCAAGATATTGTACTGGGCTTTGATCCACCTAACCTGCGACAATATACAGACTTTGCCATACATTAAAATAGGTGGCGCGAAGCACTGCCTATGCTTACATTTAGCCTTGCAGCAATGATTGTAGACCATGACCATATTCAAATAATTAATCTATGCCAACAGAGTCCTATTGGCAAAAAGTTACCTACTGCACTTTATGTGCATATCTCCGCGATCGCTTTTTTATCTCCACAATTACAAGAATGCGATCGTCAAGCCAGATTATTACTACCAAAATCTATCCAATTCACCATTATCAAATTCAATTACGAACAACCCAAAATCTCCTACCTGTTCTATCCAGAATTCGATAACGACTCACATCCCGCATTGCATCAAAGTATTCAAGTTGACCTAAAAGCCCAAACAGTCCAGCAACGAGACTATTACAACTCTCTCAATCCGCCCATCCTCCATCGCAAAGAAACCTTTGTAAATTCTGACTATCCCCACTATCAACTATTTGCTCAACTAACCAAACAAGAAGAAGCGATCGGGCTATTTCATGAGACTCGCACCATCGGCACTCGTAAAGGATGGGGGCAGCGTTTACAGGAATACAATGTTGAACTGAAAGATCATCAAGTCATTTTGCTCCCCTCGACCCCTGGGAGAGGATCTGGGCGATGCACTGAGCAGTTCGACAAGCTCACTGTAAGACCTGTCGAAGTGTTTGAGGGGCTAAAAGAAGATATAAAAATTGATCGACATAAAGCCGCAATTCATCGCCCCGATCTATCTAAACCCATTCGACTTGCCTTAGAAGCAGGACTATTTACAGAAAGCTCAACCTTTTTTGACTATGGCTGTGGTCATGGTGAAGATATCAAAAGAATTAGCGATCGCGGCTTTACCAGTAATGGTTGGGACCCATACTATCGAACACAAAGCGAGCGAACCAGCGCCGAAATCGTCAACCTCGGCTATATCATCAACGTCATTGAATCGCAGATAGAAAGACGAGAAGCCCTCATCAAAGCATGGGAATTAACCCAAAAAGTTTTGATAGTCGCCGCACAAGTTTTAATTGGTGATGTGGGCAAAGGACAAATCGCCTACAGTGATGGCGTGGTGAGTAGTCGTAACACTTTCCAGAAGTATTACGAACAAGAAGAACTCAAACTCTATATCGATCAAGTGTTAGGCGTAGATTCTGTGCCTGTCTCTCTCGGCATTTATTTTGTATTTTGTGACGAAATGCAAGCGCAAAGCTTCAGAGCATCACGGTTTCGTTCGAGAGCTACCACACCCAGAATCCGACTTGTCTCCAAAAGCTTTGAAGACTATCGCGAATTACTTAATCCCCTTATGGATTTCTTTACAGAGCGAGGCAGATTACCCATTGGCGAAGAATTGCCAAACTTTGAGCCGTTGCTGACAGAATTTGGAACAGTACGCCGTGCTTTTAACTTGATTGTCAGGGCAACAAATCAAGATGAATGGGATGCGATCGCTGATAAGCGCCGCCAAGATATTCTGGTATTCCTAGCCCTCAGCAATTTTGATAATCCCTACAAACGTCTCAAACTAGGTCAACTTTCAACGCAATACCAAACCGATATCAAATCTCTATTTGGCTCTTATCAAGGGGCAAGTACCACTGCTGATCTGATGTTATTTAATTTAGGTAGGGAAGGATTCATCGCTACCTGTTGTCGAAACAGCAGAATTGGCAGACTGGATGATCAAGCTCTCTATGTTCACATTTCGGCATTAGAACATCTTGATACTATGCTCAGACTCTATGAAGGATGTGCCAGTCGCACCATTGGGAGAATGGATGGGGCTACTTTAATTAAATTCCATCTGCACAAACCAAAAATCAGCTATCTTTTTTATCCCGATTTTGATCGAGATCCCCATCCAAAGATGCAAGCCTCAATGCAAATTGATCTGAGAGATTTACAGGTTCGTTATCGTGACTATCACAACTCCGATAATCCTCCCGTACTTCATTGCAAAGATGCTTATATCCTTCCCGACTATCCACAGTATGAAAAATTTGCCAAATTAACCAAACAAGAAGAAAGTTGGGGATTGCTAGAAAATATGAGGGACATCTCACTCTGGCAAGGATGGCAACAAAAATTAAAAGAATACTGTGCGGAACTTCAAGGGCATCGTCTTGTCTGGATCAAAGACGCTGACCCAGAGACGATTAAGTGTGTGAAAGCACAACGCAAATCCAAGAAATTAGAAGGAAATACATTCTAACTAATCCAAATCTCGCTTGAATCATAAAAGCGTCCTCGTTGCTCAAGTTTAAAATCACCCAAAAGTAAACCTAGCCAAGTTTCGACGATTTGCAATTTCAAATCCTTTTGCAAATCTATCAAACGTATAGGAGAAGAATTATTTGTAATACAATGCGCGATTGCCTCAATCCAACTCGAAACATCTTCAGCATGAGCAGTACTAATCGCCCGTTCAAATTCCTTCTCCACACTAAGTAAACTTTCCTGCTCCAAAGCTTGAATCAAAACCTCCTTATCAATTGCGCCAACAATCGAATTACCATGTTTTGTTGGTTCAGGAATCTTCCTAGGTAAACTTTGCAAAGGCTCAATAAACTGGTCAAAATCAACCATCATCGACTGACGCACATAACGATCAAAAGCATCATCAGCCATGATCGGCTCACCTTTTACCGCACGAGAATGTAACTCCTCAAATAAAAAGCTAGAGCGATCGCAAAACAAATCCGCAATCTGACATACCGCTTCTCCTGCCACTCGTAACTGAGATCGCGTATCAAGATCAACCAGAGTCAGATCTAAAAGCTTAAACACCATTGGTAAATTTGCATCTTCAGGAGTCTGTCTCGCAGTCGAAAGGACATCCCATAAATCCAGCTCAAGCTGTTTAACTTTCATTGTCACACCGAAAATTAATTTGAATGACAAGGGCAAGGACGCAAAGGGCAAAGCCAAGGATCGAGACGTTCTTGACTTGCAAATTTCTTAATCCCATAATTTGACTCTAGCAAAACCAATACTTTCTGCACATAAGTATGCACTTGCGTCGCAACCATTCCCGCACACTGTATTGGTGGAACCGCCGCAAACTTTTCTTGCCCTTTCCAAACTTGCGCCGAGATCGCATGAAGTGGTGTATCAGTTCCCGACTGCCGATAAACCACTAACACCGCCCAAAAAATTGAGGTGAATTCATCAGTATTAACAACTAAATTTTCATCGGAATCACCACGTTGACGAGAGCGAATCAAATTACGGCGATCGCGATGACG
>JANNDZ010000905.1:0-10587 GCA_031378395.1 Pseudanabaena sp. OTE_75_metabat_487_sub | reverse complement strand
TTGCGATCGCCGTAATCCCTAATCTTTCAAGAGCATTCAACGCACTATAAGCCCTCTTGAAGTTAGAAATAATTTTTTTGGGTCGCCGACTGCCACAGCCATCGATCAGATGCCCCCAAGTACAACCTAATAGTGACATTTTGCGATCGCATACAATGCCTTGCTGTGGGAAATATTTAGAGCCACTAGGGCAATAGGGATGATGATTGTGTACGGTATAAACAGCAGGACATTGATCCTTTAGATCTAAAACCATTTCTCCTTCATGAAGGTGCAATAACTTATATTGGCTTTGATCTAGATTATTTAAAGATGTAATTATCTCATGGGCGTACATCCCTGGCAACTCCATCAAAAGCCCATCCACGTATGATTTCACACCACCACCAGAAATTGCTAAATAGTTAGCACAATGATGAACTCTATTCATTTTTGTAATACTCTAGAGATATATTTTGTGCTTAAATCTTCAAATATTAACTCTATTTTTTGGAAATTCTTTTGAGTATCAAAGCTTTCTTCAACTATTTGCCTTGCCCTTTTTCCCATTTGTCTGCCCAAGCTATGGTTATCAATTAATAGCTGTAGTTTATGAGCTAATTCTTTGCGATCCCCAGGAGTAACGAGGAATCCTGTTTCTCCTTCTCTAACAATTTCAGCTGTTTGAGTAAGCTTAGATGCAATTACGGGTAAGCCAGATGCCATAGCTTCAATAAAAACTATCCCAAAAGCATCTCCATACGTTGGCATAACAAAAGCATCAGCTTGTCTATAAAGCTCGTACCACAAAGAACTATAAGCCTCTACACTATTGTATATACGAACATTTGGATGCTCGCAACTGACTGCATCTAGACTGGTCACTATATGCAGTAGCGCTTTATCTGCAAATTGCGCTAAAAAGACAGTGAGGAGATCTTCTCCTCCTTTACGTTTAAAATCCCCACCAACAAATAAAATATTGTATAAATCTTGGCTTGATTTATGATTCCTATCTGTAAAAACTAATCTGGCTGTATCAACTCCTGGGGGGATCACTTTTACTTTGTCTGGATGGATACCATAATCATTAATAACTGAACTACGCGCCCATTCTGTCCAAGTTAAGATTTTGGAACATCTTAAATATACTTGCCTCTCCAAAAACTTATTGGGACGATAAGTCCATTTATGTTTATTAGTAGATTCTTCTGATGCTTGCTTGTTAGTCATGTCAATACTGACTACTGATGGCATCTTTTGCATTAAATTTAGCGATAGAAATGCTAGGGGCTGAGTATGGAAAAACAGAACATTATAATCAGCTTGGCTAATTTTTCTGTCTATTAATCTTTTGGCGAGTAATGCATAACCAAGTTGTGCACGAAATCGAAATAAGTCTAAGTTATACGCCTGTACAAATTTATTTGGGAATCGTAAATTGAGTATTCTATTAATAAATCTAGCAAATATCTCTCTCTCTTGATCGTTCCAATAAATATCGATATAGCATGATGAAGACTCAAAATATTTCTGCATTGTCATGATATGAGTCTTATGCCCCATAGATGATTCAGCGATCGCCAAAACCTTAGTGGTGTAATCCATGCTTTTTGACTTAGTTATTTTAGAAAATTCAGCTTGACTTTACATAAAACAAGTTTACAATGCTTTAGCCTGTAACTTGAGTAAGCTCTCTGTATACAAATCCAAATTTTGTTTAGCAATATTGGTATATGAGTAGCTTTGAGCAGTCTTATACGCATTTTTACGTAGTTTTTCTAAATAAGCCCGATCTCCAATTAACTTTGTAATTGCTTCTTCAATTGCTTCAGTATCTCTAGGCGGAACTACCAACGCATCAAAATCATGTGTAACCATTTCTGTTGGTCCAGGAATATTTGAAATGATTGGTGCTAAGCCACAAGCCATTGCCTCAACTACTGCCAATCCCCATCCTTCGGAAAGCGAAGGAAATAAGTGAATGCTATGTCCCGCTAGCAGAGATGGTAAATCACTATTTTGATATTTAGAAATAACATGAATGCGATCATGAAGTGACTGATCAAAATCAGCTAAAACCTTTTCTTGCGGAACCATAGCTCCCAAGAAACTAACTTCTATATCGGGGAACTTTTGTAAAATCCGAGTTAACGCAGGCACACTATACTCAATCCCTTTACGAGGAATATAACTGCCAATATGGGCAATCCGAATCTTGCTATTTTCAGATAAGCTCTCCATTGTTAGCCCTAAGAGATTACTAGAAATCCCATTATTAACAACATGAACACGCTCTGCGGAAACACCCAAATTTTTGATCGAATATTGTAAATCATGCTGATTGAGATAAAGCACTAAATCAGCTAATCTCATAGAATTAGCTACTTCCCAAAGTTGAAAGCCACCATGATAGATGGGATATTTCCAGCTAAGTTTTGCTTTACCTAGTGCCACTTCTTGAAGTAACTGAAAATGAACGGTATGCTCTAGACCGTGGCTTCTTGTAACTAATAGTGGAGTATTCCTTTTTAAGAAATGCTTCATCCACTTTGCCCATATCCAAGCATCTCCTGTAGAAGCATCGACAACATCAATACATTCGTGTTTTACAAGCTTCGATATTTTAGTCGCAACAAATGTAGGAAATAATATCCCCTTTACTAAGTCTGGTAGAAATTTAGGCAGATCATCAAAGGAAAAAAATGACACCTCATGTCCAAGCTTTACGTATTCCTGCCCTAGTCTCCAAGTTACTCCTGGAGCGCCTAAATTAGGATCTAGTGGATGATGAATGGTAAGTAAAATTTTCATTTGAGTTGATACTAATTACAATCGAACAAATCATAAATTTGGGGTATTATCTCTAAATAAGTAATGAGATTTATCATTACTTATTTAGCCAACAATCGTGTTGGGTTATCATTCATTATTTTTTGTAGGAATATCCACAGGTATCTCTGTCACACATCTAGGATTTCTATAAAATCAAGCTAATACTAAGACATGAACCAACTACAAAATGCAGAGCAACAGCAATAAATCGATAGTTGAGTAAAAGTTCAGCGCATTCATGGTTTGCAATGATAAACGAGCATAATTTCCATGCAATTGGTAAGCTAATCAGCACGATCGCAGTCCAGATTGGGAAAAAGTTTAGCACGATCGCAATAACCGTAATGGCATAAATGACACTGCAAACCCAAGGTAAAAGCTGTGCTGCTCGCTTAGTCCCCAAACGCACAACAGGCGATCGCTTACCTGCGGCAAGATCATCGTTAACTTGATTAAAATGCGAACAAAATAAGATCAGACTAGTAATAATGCCGACAATAATCGCTGCCGCAATTGAGCCGACTGACCAAGATTTAGTTTGACTGTAGTAAGCAGCCGATACACCTAGAGGACCAAAGGCAAAAAAGCATAAAACTTCTCCCCAGCCCTGATATCCCAATCGAAAAGGGGGACCTTGGTAAATATAGCCAAGAAAACAACAAAGGGCGATCGCACTAACAACAACTACATCTTGCTGTAGCCAAGAAATTGCTAATACCCCACTGATGCCGAGGAGTAAGCAAATATTGGCGATCGCAAATATTAAGTTCTTCTTGCCTGTCAAGTTAACAACTGAATGCGCTTTATTAATATCGATGCCTGTCTCAGCATCAAACACATCATTACAGAGATTTTCCCAGACTAAAATCAAAACTGCGGAAATCAGAAATGTCCAAAACACAATCCAGTTAATCGCCCCTGTATCGCGATAAGCAACAGCAGTACCCGTTGCGATCGGGACGATCGCCACGCTATACATTGGAAACTTAATTGCTGCCATCCATAATTTTCGAGATGGAGTGGGGGATATCTCAGGAGAATCAATGAGACTTTTTACCATACTAGCCAAGATGATTTTGTGAGCGCCACCCTAACTTAAAACAAAAGCGAGATCCTCTCAAACTTTTACTAGCAAAAACTAGTGAATTGTTAAGCTTTGCAAAGTAAGATGGAGATAATTAAGTAGCTAACCATAATTAAAACCCAAAACCAGATCATGTCCTGCCCCCTGTGCGGGCGGGACATGATTCTCGGTTTTAAGGTTACTTATGCCTAGTTACTTAAGTATAAAAATTAAACGTAAGGGTATAAAAAGAATATGCGCGTTGCGATCGCTGGAGGAGGGTTAGCAGGTTTATCCTGTGCCAAATATTTAATTGATTTGGGTCATCAGCCGATTTTGCTGGAGCGCAATGATGTTCTAGGGGGATTAGTTGCGGCTTGGAAAGATAAGGATGGTGACTGGATCGAAACAGGGCTTCATAACTTTTTTGGAGCTTATCCAAATATGTTGCAGCTCATGGGGGAGCTAGATATTCTAGACCGTCTGCAATGGAAACGCCATGCTTTAATTTTTAACCAGCCTGAAAAACCTGGAGTCCTTTCTTGGTTTGATGTCCCTGACCTTCCAGCGCCTTTCAACATTATCATCTCGATTCTGCGCAACAACGACATGCTGACTTGGAATCAAAAAATACGATTTGCGATCGGCTTGATTCCTGCGATCGTCCGTGGTGACAAATATGTAGCGTCCATGGATAAATATACGTTTAGCGAATGGTTAGAAATGCATGGTATTGGTAAAGACATCACTACTGACATCTTCATTGCTGTTTGTAAATCTCTTAAATTTATCGACCCAGATGTCATTTCAGCCACAATCCCTCTGCGTGCCCTGAATAAGTTTTTGCAACAAAAAGAGGGTTCACGAATTGCTTACTTAGATGGCGCACCACCTGAGCGCCTCTGTAAACCGATCGCTGATTATGTAATTGATCGTGGGGGCGAAGTGCATACTAGCGCAGGACTAAAGCAGATTGTGCTGGATGCAGACGGCAATGTCGAGAAAATTATAATTCGAGGAATTAACGGCGCGCCAAATCAAGAAATCATTGCCGATGCTTATGTGTCAGCAATGTCTGTAGATGTAATGAAAGACTTCATGCCGATCGCATGGCAATCGATGCCGTTTTTTCAGCAACTAAATCATTTAGAAGGCGTACCCGTAATCAGTGTCCAACTCTGGTTTGATCGCAAACTCACTGATATTGATCACACATTGTTTTCGCGATCGCCACTTCTCAGCGTCTATTCTGATATGAGCAACTCTTGCAAAGAGTACGCAGATCCAGACAAGTCAATGCTGGAATTAGTCTTTGCTCCTGCCGCTGATTGGATTGATCGCTCCAACAGTGAAATTATTGACGCAACCTTGAATGAACTAGCTAAGCTGTTTCCTAATCATTTACCAAGTCCCGCTAAAGTCCTAAAATCCCATGTAGTCAAGACTCCGAGATCGATCTATACTGCGATTCCCGATCGCGAAAAGTTTCGCCCTACCCAAGCAACGCCGATCGAAAATTTCTTTTTGTCGGGTAGCTATACAGCGCAACCATTTTTTGGCAGTATGGAAGGGGCTGTACTTTCTGGTAAGCTAACAGCACAGGAAATCCACAAAGCAAGTCAATCTTCTGGAAATAAAGTCCTTGGTCGAACCTCTAGCCAAAACCAGCCACATTCATCTGTCGTCAGTGCCTAAACCGATGGCAATTTGTCAGTCAGTCAATCTTGAGGAAGCCTACGAGATTTGTCGTTGCATCACGGCTAAGTATGCCAAGACTTTTTATCTTGGTACGATGCTGATGTCAGCAGCAAAACGGCGAGCAGTTTGGGCTATCTATGCTTGGTGTCGTCGCACCGACGAGCTTGTTGATGGGATGCAAGCAGACACCACGGATGCAGAAACGCTCTTTAGCTGGGAGAAACAGTTAGAAGCGACATTTCGCGGCGATCCGATCCATGCGTCAGATATTGCTCTAGCCGATACGGTCAAGCATTACCCCATGCCGATTCAGCCATTCAAAGACATGATTTCTGGAATGCGGATGGATCTCAAATATGATCGCTACCAAACCTTTGACGATCTGCATTTATATTGCTATCGCGTCGCAGGCACTGTTGGTTTAATGTCAGCAGCAATCATGGGATTTGAGACTAAAGATCCATCGGTAATTGCTACGGCAACCGAAGCGGCGATCGCTTTGGGTATAGCAATGCAGTTAACTAATATTTTGCGAGATATTGGTGAAGATGCTCAGCGAGGACGGATTTATCTGCCCCTTGAGGATCTGCATTATTTTGACTATACCGAGAAAGATTTATTAAGCGGTACTGTTGATGAGCGATGGGCTGAGCTAATGCGTTTCCAAATTCAAAGAGCGCGTGAGTTTTACCAACATGCTGAAGATGGCATTTCAGCTTTATGTAAGGATGCCAGATGGCCAGTTTGGTCTTCGTTAATTTTGTATCGCAATATCTTAAAGGCGATCGAACATAATAATTACGAAGTATTTATGCGTCGCGCCTTTGTGCCGCGCTCAAACAAGCTGCTTACTTTACCTTGGGCATGGCTCAAAGCTCAAACATCGTAATCAAACAAAAAAGCATCGCGTCGCGATGCTTTTTTGTTTACAGCGTTTTGCGCTCAAATCCGAACCACAATAAATTCTCTGAAAGTTTTGCCTCGCGAAACTTTCAGAGAATTTATTGTGGTTCGTTTGATCGGAAATTGCTGTAAATAGAGAGGTCGCCAAGCGACCTCTCTATTTGGAATGAATTTTATGAAGCTTATACCAAGGAGTTTTTGGATATTCATGATGCTCCCAATGGTAATGACCAAAGTTGTAACAGCTAAAAAATGACCATAGATTAGAGTAGTAATTGCTTTGCAAGCGCGGAGAGAAATAGGGATTTTCGTACAATTGGTGATGTGGAAGATAAGTACCAAAAAAGAATAACTGTAAAGAACTCAACACAAGTGGGACAAGTATGAAAAATATTAAATTTGTAAATGCAATATGGAAAATGGTTGTTAATACTAAAGCAATTAGAATCATATTCACTAAGAAAATGATTAGCGATCGCATTGGAAAATATTCATGGATGAACTTGCAATACCAAAATATTGGATTAGGAACACTACCATAAAAATCAGGATCGCCACTTTGAGATGGATAGCGATGATGATTAAAATGATTTGTACAGCAATGTTTGTAGGGCAGGAACCCGTACACTGTGACTGCAACCCGTCCAATTAGATGATTGAGACTTCTATTATTTGGAATTAAATTGCCATGCATTGAATCATGGGCAAGGATAAATAAACCCGTATGGAGATAAGTCCGTCCCACAATAGAGAAAATCAACCAGAAAATAGAAGTGTCTGATATTGGAATAGTGAGAAGCTCAAATAGACTAATAAACCATAGACTAATAATAACTACAGCTATTACAAGTCCAATCCAATCGTCCCCTTTATATACCTTTTGTGACGAACTAAACATTTGCATATTTTCAAAAGGCAATAGTTAAAACGAATAAAATAAAATCGGCAGCGCGATCGCGCCGCCGATTTCAAAAGCGTAAATCGCTATAATTAAACTATCGAGCAAAGTTCACTAACTCTTTAGGAGATGCGAGCAAGTCGATCGCCACAAAGAAAATCTTGTTGTTAGGATCAAGCAAAAAGCGCCAAGCGATATTCATACCAACACCAGAGCCGAACCAAGGAGTCTGTACTTTACCAGTAATCTTGATTTGGGTATATCCGCCATCTGCTGGTTCAGAAACACCTTTTTCTGGAACAAGTACCAGATTTTGACATTCTTCTCTAAAAAACCTCAACACAGCATCTTTGCCCACAATTGGTCTTTGGAAAGGAGGTTGTAGAGCGCCATCTGGAAGGAATAGAGTGATAAGAGCGTCAAAATCGTTGGCATTCATGTTGTTCATATAAGACAAAACGGTTGGATTGTCAACACCTTCAATGCTGACTTCAGTGCGATTAGACATTGCTCGTGCAGGTGAGACTGGCTCAGCAATGCGGGTATATTCACCCAATTTACCAGCGTCATACCCCATATCCACAACTGAGTTACGGAGAATTGTGATTTGTTGACCTGGCTCTAAGCCTTTTAGAGTCTCTAGTACCGCAGAAGCATTAGCGGAAAGTTTATAACCTGTAGGAATTGGCGAAACAATGCCCTGTTCCATCCATTGACCAAGTTGATACCAAAAACCTAGTTTGATATTTTGTGACCAAATAGCATAGGTGCGACAAATTGGTGTGTCAGAGCGATTGGCTAGGTCACACATGACCTGCTCTTGCTGTTGAAAATTCATTTTCTTGATTTCATTCAAGGTCAACTCAGCCAACTGCATACTTGCAGCTCCAGGAGCTGCGATCGTTACAGTTTTACCCATCTCAAGGTAAGTAAACCAAATCCAAGCAAGTTGATCTTCGGGGCTAAGTTGATTAAATCTTGCGGTAGTTGCTGGCACTACGTCAGCGGCAAGTGTATTAGGGAAAATACTTCTGGCTGAATTAATTGTGTATGTCATAGGAGTGTTTTTAAAAGTACAACTGAAAAACTTGGGCTTATACTTCTGCATGAAGGAAAAAACAACTCCTAAATTCAGAAGTATAAAATCTCATAACTAGAAATTAGAATCTAATTAAAAGTAATAAGAATGGTGTGCCATAAGCCATGTCATCAAGACATTCTTATCAAAATTACTGATTAGTAATAACCAAAGTTAAAAGAACTATAAAGATCTTATAGCAGTCTAATCAACTTAGATATATATACTCATATTGTGTTTACAATTACAAAACCTCTAAGGGTAGATATTGAGTTCCCTCTAGTTTATCTGTAATTTCCATAGCTAATGAGTTATGCAATGATTTTTTGGGATTGGCAAAAAATCATAAACTAAAGAGGTGAAGCTTCTCACCACCTCTTTAGTTTATGATTTTCGTTCTTACATACAAGTAAGTGCGGCAATCTTGGCGATTTTATCAGCATTCAAGCCTTCAAGTTCATTGAGGCTAAGCCAACCATCTTTAACCAACCCCGCAAATACAAAAACCAGCGTGGGCAATCGATAGTCGTATCGACCATCGACTTCATGACGTTTAACGCTCAAAAAATCGTGCAATCGCCACATGTCATCGATTTCAGCTAAAGAGCTCGCTCGATAACGTACCGAGTCAATTAGAGCACCGATCTCTCGCTTATAGGCAATGTCAAAAGCTTTTCTAGCTACTTCTTCCTCTGTTGTTGTCCACTCAGTATTTATTGCTTGCATTATAAGAATTAAAATTGATAATATTTATTTATGTTAAGAATAATAACTATATATGACTTAAGTCACACAAATTGCACTAAATTTCTTTACTTTTATTGCGATCGCAAAAATAGCCGCAACTCAAATCAGCCAATATACCTGAGGTTTTGCTAAAGATGGTCTTCCAAAAAATTGTGCTTTTAGATATTGCTATTTGCTTAAAATTGTGATTAGGATTTATCTCTGCTAATCATCACTAAATCTTCAATATTTCGCATCATGGTACTACAGATATTATCTAAGGGTAAATCATTCGCATCATGTCCAAAGGGATCTTCTATTTGAATGCCAATTTCTTCGATACCTAATAGAGTGAAGCTAATTAAAGCGACGATTGGACCTGTCATCCATTGCAGTTGATCTACCATTTGGAATGGGAGTGACAATGAATAAATCATTAATAATTGCTTCAAATGAATAGAATAAGCGAGAGGGATTGGTGTTCTGAGAATACGTTCACAAATGCCTATAACATCGACCATCTGGTGCAAAAGTTGAATCATATCGTTGAGTTGGTAACGATCAAGCTTTTCTTGGATGGACTGATCTTGGAGATAGCTGCTAATCCAAAATGCGATTTCGAGAGGTGGATGATGCATCATTTTGAGATGCTCGAATTGTTTTATAGAAAGATTCGCTTCAAGTTCAGCATTGACTGGCTCTGATCGCAAATGTAATTTTAAGGCGATCGCAAAAGCTGGTAATAGCTTGACAGCGGCAATTTTAGATTGGCGATCGCTTGGTTCTTTTTCTGCAATTGTTACTAAGATTTGTCGGGATAAATTCCGAACTGTATTTACAAGTAATCCCCATGCTTTGCGACCTTCCCAAAAGCGTTCATAGGCGGTGTTAGTTCGGAATACGAGCAATAAACCCAACACAATATTGGGAATAATGTTACCCAGAATTGGTAAGGAAACTTTGACTTGATAGAGATATAGAATATAGATGAAAATGCCAAACAATCCACACATTAGCGATCGCGGTAAAACTTCGGGAACTACTGAGCCTTTCCATCGCAGTGCAATGTGAAACCACCCATCATTTTTTTTCATTACAGATTCTAATTTAGACTTGATTCTAGCAGTTTACCTCAAGGCTTTAGCCATGCTGTAGCTAACGTGATTGTTTTTGTCTTTTAGAGGAGAAGTGGCTCCGCTGCTCTTGAGTGGTGCGACTTAAGGAAATAATTTGTTATTAATCCTGCCATCCCTACTCTTACCAGTAGGGAATTTAATTTATTTGTCGCAGTCTTTGCGCTGACAATACAGCGCCTCTCACTACCCATAAAACCCGATCGCCTATTCCCCAAATCAAATAGCGATCGCTATTTAATAAAAGTAATTGAACTACTCCCTTCCCACTCAA
>JANNDZ010000878.1:0-22425 GCA_031378395.1 Pseudanabaena sp. OTE_75_metabat_487_sub | reverse complement strand
GGGATCAAAATCGAAAGTAGTAAAGCGATCGCAATCAACGCAGCGACGGAGTTAACACTCGAATCAGGTACATCGCTAAGTGCCAAAGGCGGAGCCAGCATGAAACTAGAAAGCAGTGTAGTCCAAATCAACTAGATAAATCTTATATACAGGGAGTATCAAACATCATGCCAACGCTAGCTTATACGTCTTTCTTAGGAACTGGCTGGAGCTTTCCACCCGAATTTTTGCGGATGACGGGTGAGGTGGTCATGACCGCAGATGAGGAAGATATTCAATCTAGTCTGAAAATCTTATTTGGGACTGCGATCGGTGAACGGATTTTTAATCCTAAATATGGGCTGAGTATGCAAGAAATACTATTCGAGCCAATGAGTACTACGCTCAAAACCGATTTGACCGATCGCATAAAAATTGCGATTTTGATCTATGAGCCTAGAATCGAACTGTTGTCATTGGAATTAGATACAACGGCTGAAACTGAAGGCAAAATCAGCATTGTGATGGAGTATGCAGTACGGGCGACCAACTCTCGCTATAACCTCGTTTATCGGTTTAACAATGTTTAGAGAATGTTCTGTGCGTTGCACAGAACATTCTCGTTCCTTTTTAAAACTGGCAATCTAACATGGCTGAACAAGACATTATCCAGAATCTCATCTATCAACTCGGTCAGAGCCAAGGCGATCGCCTCCCCAAAGAGTTGCAACTTCCGTTTGTGGAAGTGGATGAGCGGACAACTGCCGATCTACTGGAGTTCACGAAAGCATTTGCCGAACTCGTTAATTTTTATGAGAATAATTCGACAACGCCATCGGGAAATTGGCGCAATTTCTTCCCTAATCAATCTGAAATTGAGAAGTTACTAAAAAGCGATCGCAATGATCATCCTCCACATTTAGCGCTATTTTTAGCTTTTCTAGAGCTTTACAAGCAGCCACAGAGCGTTATCAATAAAATTACGGCGCGACACTTAGATTTTTATTATCACGATGTATTGCGGCTCACCAAGAAAAATGTGATCGCAGACAAAGTACATGTGATTCTCGAACTCAAAAAAAATGTTGCTCCAATTGAAATTCAGCCTGAAAATTTATTCTCCGCAGGAAAAGATGCGACCAATATTGAGATGGTCTATGCGCCAACCAAGAAAACTATAATTAACGCCGCTAAAGTCCATTCATTGCGATCACTATTTTGCGACCGCAACAAAAACACAATTCTCTCGGCTGCGATCGCAAATTCCGCAGATGGCTTAGGTGGTAAACTCGCTGAAAATGCGCCGCAGTGGTTTGGGTTTGGCAATCCAAATTTACCTCCCGCCCAAGTAGGATTTGCGATCGCTTCACCAGTTTTGAGAATGCAAGAAGGAACGCGCAAAATCACAATATCGCTCCAGTTGAATAATATCGCATCACTTAATCAGAACATGTTGAGCGATGGTTTTGCGATATTTATCACAGGCGAAAAAAATTGGTTTGGTCCTTGTCCTTATACCGCTTCCCTTACTCTGACAGAAAATAAGTTAGCCTTCAATTTTATCATACCTACAACTGAGAAAGCCATCATTGACTATAACGCCGCGATTCATGGTTATGCATATAGCGTTCAAGCTCCAATCATTCAGGTTTTATTAAAAGCAAATATCGACTACAACGCAGTTAAAGATATCACGATTCAATCCGCTAAAATTTCTGTTAGTGTCTCAGAAATCACTTCACTACAATTAGAAAATGACGGTGGTACGCTCAACCCTAAAAAAGCCTTTTTGCCATTTGGATTCGAGCCAACTGTTGGTTCACGCTTTTTTGTGGGATATGCCGAAGCTTTAGCCAAGAAATTATCAAAAATATCTCTTAAAGGAAAGTGGAAAGCTGCACCAGAAACATTTAAAGATTATTATATTAATTACAACAAAGCATCCACAATAAACAATGATTACTTTACCGCCAGCGGTTCGTTTCGTGATAGCGGAGGTAGCAATATTTCCACAAAATTATTTAACTCTACTGATAATACTTTGGAGTTTTCTTCTGATCAAGTTGCCACTCCAGAAACAAGATCTCGCTTTATCACGTTCTCGCTAGACAAAGATTTTCTTCATGCTGATTACCGCAAAGAAAATGTAGAAAAGTTGATGGAATATAGTAAAAAATTACTGGAATACAGTAAAACGCCTGTGGCGAACCCAGCGCCAACAGCACCGACTCTGACAATCTTAAATGAACCTTATACGCCTGAAATTCAAAGTATTTCAATGGTTTACGAAGCTTATTCTGACACAGTAAATATTTCTTCGACTGCGCCAGATAATTTTGTGAATCGTGATCTTGAATTTTTCCATATTACTTACTTTGGACAAATGCTGGAGCATGGCTATCAGCGACAACAAATAGAATTAAAAATCAAAGCAGGACTGAATCCAACAGTTCCACTTTTACCTAAATATGACAATGCAGGTGAACTGTTAATTGGATTTAGCCAATTAAATGCTGGCGATAGTGTAAACGTTCTATTTCAAGTTGCGGAAGGTAGCGCCGATCCAGATTTATCTTCAGAAAAACTCGATTGGTTTGTGTTGTGTGACAACTATTGGAAACCAATGAGTCAAGCAGAAGTGGTCTTAGACACAACCAATCAACTGCTCATCAGTGGTACGATTCAGTTTGTCATTTCGACCGAAGCGACAACTAAAAATACAATTTTGCCAAGTGATTTAATCTGGATTAAAGCAGCGATCAGAACTAACGTGAATTCTGTCTGTCAGATTATTGATGTCGTTGCTAATGCTGTAGAAGTGGAGTTTGTGAGTAACAATAATGATCCCCGACATCTACTCACAGCTTTAGAACCAAACAAGATTACCAAGCTCCAAAACGGACTATCGGCAATCAAGACGGTAAAGCAGACCTACTCATCCTTTGGCGGTCGTGCCGTAGAAACTGATAGCACTTTCTACACTCGCGTATCCGAGCGACTACGCCACAAAAATCGTTGCCTTACACGTTGGGATTATGAACGGATTATTTTAGAAGCTTTCCCAAAAGTCCATCAAGTAAAGTGCATTCCTCATGCCAAAGAGAATGTCTGGCTAGCCCCTGGGCATGTGCTGATCGTAGTCATTCCCGATCTCAAAAACAAAAATATAGCAAATCCCCTCGAACCGAAAGTCGATGCGGACACAATTAGCCGTATTACTGAATATGTGAAGAAGCGTTCGGGAATGCAGGTCAGCATCAAGGTCAAAAATCCCAGCTATCAGAAGGTTAGAGTTGATTTCAAAGTCAAGTTCCATCTTGGCTACGAATTTAATTACTACAAAACCAAACTAGATCGCGCAATTATCGAGTTTCTATCTCCTTGGGCTTATCAAAGCGATCGCAATTTATCTTTCGGCGGCAAAATCTATAAATCGGTACTGCTAGATTTTGTCGAAGAGTTGCCATATGTAGATTATGTAACCGATTTTAAAATGTATAGTGCGATCGCAAAAACAACTAACTATAATGATATTAATGAGGTGCAGCCCTTCACGCCCGATGCCATTCTCGTTTCAGATAGCGCCCATACAATTGCGATCGCACTCTAATCTCCCCATAATTTCACTCATTTCGCGCCTCAATCAATTCTATCTAGGTAAGTAGCTATGCCCTCTCAAATAACTATCCCAAAGAAGAATACGCAACTATTGTCGATGGATCGCGCCCAACTATATGCGAAAGGTTTGGAGCATATCCAAAAGTTATCCAGCCAAATCTGGACAGATTACAACGTCCATGATCCAGGGATTACCACGCTTGAATTGTTATGTTATGCGCTGACAGATTTAAGCTATCGTGCTTCATTGCCGATCGCAGATTTGTTAGCTAGTGAGTCTGACAATGCAGCAGAGATGAAGAAGCAATTCTTCACAGCAAGACAGATTTTACCCAGTCGATCGCTGACGCTTTTAGATTACCGCAAGCTATTAATTGATATCGAAGGCGTGAAAAATGCTTGGTTACGACCTGCGCCGCTGTCTTACTACGCAGATACCGTTCAAGGAAAACTATTTCAAGAGCAATCTATGACCGCTGACCGCAAAAAGGTTGATATCGCAGGGCTATATCAAGTAAAGATTGAGTATGCAGATAACATTACTACTAATGAAGCTAAACAGAATGTGATGACATCTGTGCAGCAAAAATTGCAAGCTAATCGCAATCTCTGCGAAGATTTTGTCAAATTTGATCAAGTAGACACCCAATTTTTTCAACTCTGCGCGGAATTGGAATTAGCTCCCGATGCGGATGTGACTAAGGTAAATGCAGAATTGCGATCGCAAGTGCAGCAATATCTATCGCCATCAGTCAAGTTTTATACGCTCAGTCAAATGTTGACACGTTATCCAGTTGATCATATTTTTGATGGTCCCGCGCTCGATCATGGATTTATTGATGACGATGAACTAGAAAAAGCTAATTTGCGGACAGAAATCCGTCTGTCAGACATCATCAGTATCATTATGGATATTACAGGAGTGCAAGCGGTTCGCGATATTGTCATTAATCCCCCCATTGATCCCAAAAGCAGTAAAGTTCCTTTAGTGAATAAATGGGTGATTCCAGTTGAGACTGGTAAGCAGCCAAAATTGTCAGAGATATCCCGCTTGGTCTTTTACAAGCGAAATATGCCTGTAGTCTCAGGTGTAGCAGTAGCTCCACTACCAACCGCCCCATCTGCAACTGAAATAAATGATTTGGAAATTCCTTTAGGAACATACCGAGAGTTAGCTGATTACTATTCTTTTCAGAACCATTTTCCTGCGATTTATGGATTGAGTGAAATTGGCTTGAGCAGTGATGCTGATGAGAAACGCCAAGCCTTAGCTTATCAACTAAAAGCTTATCTACTATTTTTCGATCAGATCATGGCAAATTATTTAGCTCAGCTTAGCGAGGTAAAGGACTTGTTTTTGAGAACTCCACAAAACCATCAAACCTATTCATATCAGTTTGTTAGCTCATTTATTGAGTACAACAAAATTTATGCGACAACCGATGCGGTTGACGTAATGCAAAATCAAAATAGCGATCGCGAAATAGCCACAGGTAGCGATCGCCGTAATCGTTTTCTCGATCATTTAATTGCTCGATTTGCGGAACGATTTCATGATTTTGCCAGCACGATGTATTCCGTTTTTAATGCCAGCCCTGAAAGCATCATCCGCTATAAGAGCGAGTTTCTAGAAAATTATCCAGCCATTAGCCAAGAGCGATCGCTAGCCTACAACTACAGCCTCACGCAAGATCAAGATTTATGGAATACAGATAATGTCTCTGGCTTAGAAAAGCGCCTAGCTAAACTATTAGGGATTCGCAATCATCAACGCCGAAATCTCGGTGACATTGCCTATGATATTTACCAAGAAGTGGATACAGATGCGATCGATGAGTTCCGCTTTCGGATTCGTAAGCGCGACACTTCAGATATCATTCTGAGTAGTAGTATGCATTACACAACTAAGCAATTAGCAAGAGTGAGCATGGAAAAAGCAATTCAGGCGGCTCTATTACCTTCAGGATACCAACGTAGAGTAGCGGCAGATGGTAGACATTATTTCAACATTATTGATGATACAGGTGATATTCTGGCTCGGCGGATTGAATATTTCAATACTGAAGTAGATATGAACGCTGGGATCGATGATTTGAGGGAATATCTAAGGGTGAATTATATCGATGAAGGGATGTATTTAATCGAAAATATACTGCTCCGCCCAGAGCAAAATACCGATCCATTTCTGCCGATTTGTCCTGCGCCAGACTGTAACGATTGTGCGGAAATAGACCCTTATTCCTATCGGATTCACGTTATTTTACCCGCTTATAGAGAACGCTTCCGAAATATGAACTTCAGGCGATTTGTCGAAGAAGTGATTAGAGAGGAAACTCCAGCCCATATTTTGCCTAAGGTTTGCTTGATCAGCCAAGAAAACATGACTGAACTAGACGGGCTATATCGAGATTGGATCTATCTTAAAGCAGGAGTAGAAGATAGTGAACGAAAGAAGAAACTGACAGACTTTATCAACAAATTATTTAAGGTGAAGAATGTTTATGAGCCACAGAAGTTAAGCGAATGTGACAGCAGTGACACCGAACCTAAATTCATCCTCGGACGCACTGCGCTTGGCACTGAAAAGACGATTGAAACTAAATGATTGCTCGATCCACAATTGATTTAAAAGGAAAAAAGCCATGACAGCTGCAATAAGAATCCTCCAAGATCTGACAACAGGTTACAGCATTTTTGAAAAAGATCAGGTGCTGACAGAAAGCCAACTCAATAGCATCACCAACTATCTCAATGACCAAAATCGCCTTGCCTCGATCTATTTAGTTGGTGTAGGAGTTGTTTCAGGCTTGCGAGTTTCGATTTCTAGTGATGGGATCACCGTCACCAAAGGAATCGGCATCACCACTGATGGCGATTTGCTCTATTACAAGAATGACACAGTATGCGATCGCTACATCGAGTATGACAAATCCTATCCTAAGTATGCTCCATTTTATCTGAGAAGCGAAGGTGGCGAAGATGAGATGATTTCAGTGTACGAATTAATTCCTGAAGGCGTAACTGATTCTCGAAGTCTTACTTCCTTCAGCGAATTTAGCTCCCAAACCAGCAAAGATCTGAGTAACATGGTAGCAGTTTTGCTGATGGAGAGCTATGTTAATGATCCTGATATTTGTACTGGGACTGATTGTGACAATTTAGGACAAGATTGTGTCAATACGCCTAGGTTATTGCTAGTAGAAAAAGATACGATCAATTTATTGCTAAAACCTGCGATCGCAACGCCCGATCAAGCTTTTAGAAATCTCAATGAAGTTGTTGCCGAACGTCCTTTGATCGGTTCATCGCTCAGTTCTGTTAGCGCGTTGGTTAAGGCTTATCAAAATGTCTGCTCCAACATTTACACCAACTTAGTTGATGAGCTTTCCAAAATTTATCCAAACTGTGCATTTTTTCTCGCCGATGTGTTTTCAGCCGATCCCAGCGAAAGATGGGTAGCTCAGCTCAAAAGAATCCTAAATGACTTTGCCAGCAACAATTTGGGGTTTCAGTATTATTACGATTTCCTTAAAGATGTCGTCGAGACTTACAACCAATTTCGGGATTTGCTGTTTGGCGATAACACTTGGTGTTGTCCTGATATCAACTGGTTCCCAAAACATCTGCTGCTTGGCAATCTAGTTCCAGATTCTGCCCCTGAAGAAAATCGCACCGTTTTTTATCCCTCACCTGCAATCAGTCAAACTTCTGAATCTTTGAACCATGCTAAATTTCTAATCCGTAAACTTGATACTTTGATCCAAACATTTCAAATTCCTGCTATCTCTGCTGCGACGGATTCAATTCGGATCACACCCAGCTTGTTTGAAGATCAACTTTTAGAAGAACGGGCAATCCCTTATTACTATCAGGTTGATCGGGAAGAAGCCAACCCCATTCATAAAAGCTGGAATTATCACCTCAATCAACGCCGCATGAATAATCGAAATTACTCCTACAACGCTCCCAATTACGGAGCGCAGGGTGCGGCTGCCAATCCACTTAGATCACAGATTGGGAGGTTTTCTTTTTTTCGTGTTGAAGGACACTTAGGAAAAAAAGTTGAGACAGTCCTTTCTGTCATCGAAAGTGAGATCACATCTAAAAACTTACCCTTTACCGTTCGATCTGTTTTCTTAGGAAAAGATCAAACTAAAGTAGTCAAGAGACCAGGTATTCGCTACACCGACCTGCATCGCTTTCACTATTTACTACGACAAGATGCCCATCATCAACTAGAAGAGGTAACTCAGTTTAGTAGAGAATTTAAGAAGAAAGTGGATGACAATGTAAGCAGAGAAAGTAATGCTCAGAGTTTGATAGAGCTTGCCGCTCAAAGCAACATAACTGTTACCCAAAATGCTGTATTAGTCAGCCAAAAATTAAATCGCAGTTACAGAGACTACAAGGCTGATCAATCGTGGAAGCCTAGTTTACTTGCCACAATTACAGCAGCTAGTGAATTTAAATCGAACATTAGCTCTGTTCTAAAGACAGAATTCACAACTCCTTTTGATTCACTGATTAGTAATACACGCATCTCGTGGCTTGATTGGCTTGATGAAATTATCACCAAAAAGGATGAAGCAGAAGATGAAAAACTTTTATTTGCTAGTTTTGTCTCTCTGAATTCTGGTATGGAGCATTTTGCTGGAGTGGTGCGCGGGGGGACTTTTGTGCTGATTTATGATAGCAATAACAATGTAGTGGCTGATTTTATGCTGCCTTACTACCATGAAGAGAAAGTTGAAGAGACTCCCGAAGAACCAACTCTACCCAAACCAAAAGTCAGACCTGATACGATCATTGATCGTGGCATTAGAGTCATTCCTTCGGTTGATAGACGCTTCTTAGAGTTTAAGGGAGTTATTGAGCCAGAATTTATCAAAAAGTTCGATCAACAACAAAAATACTTCGATATCTATAAAGAATTTGTGAATACAAGCACAGGTATTTTTACTGCTATTAACAAAGGCAAGCCTTTAGGCTTACAGTCGTCTAATCCAGTTCTTGATTTGCAAATGCGAGAAGATTTAATCAAGCGAGAAAAATTAGAGTACTTGAACCAAGAAGCCAGACAACCAATTTTAACGGATGATGCTCGAAGAGTAGCTGAAGAAAAAGCTCGAATAGCAGAGTTGGAATTGGCTGCATCAATTCAGGCGACAACTGAGTACATTGCGAGTTCGGGTACGGATGTTTCCGTGGGAACTGATGGATTCCAAGCAATGATGGAAGTTTCTAAAAGTATGGGAACTCTGAATCAGCGCGGTGAAGCCTTGAGAACGACGCAAATTGCATTAGCAAACACAAACCTTCAAACTAATAATATAGGCTTGAAAACGATGCTTGGAAATATGTTGATTCGATAAGTATATTATGTCAAATTTCTCTCATCGAATTCGGAGACTTCACTGTTTGGTTTCGACAAGAAGCCAGACAGATGCTTTTGCGATTCGTCAAAGTTTGCACGATCGCTGGCAAGATATTCTACTACCTGTCTTTGAAAGTACCTTTGATGAAGTTGTTGGTAGCGATCGCATAATCCACATTCCTAAATTAGAATTCCATCTAAAGGTCAACTCCGAGCAAGAACTTCTAGAGATGTTGCCTGAGTTAATCCACCAGCAACTCCAAGAACAATTGAGATCGCAAGATTTTACGACAATCCCTTTGACAAAAATCTCTCAGTCTGGCGAAGTTTGGCGAGAAACAACAGCCCAACAAAACCAGTTTGAGATTTTAATGCATTACTTGCGAACAGGTGCATTGCCTTGGCAAGTATCCTATGCTCAAGCGTCGGATATCGCGGTTGACTTAAAAGAAACATGCCTCCAACTGCGATCGCAACTTGTAAGTTACTTATCTGATCGAGCAGAGACAGCCACTTTTTATTTTCGACTGCTGCAACTACTGACGCGATCGCAAGTGATCGCAATGATTGATACTCGATTAGATCGACTTTCGGCAGAATGGAAAATCACAATTATGGAGTTGATTGGATTTGTGAGCGAGTCAACCCAAATCCAAGTAAATCAACCAATGCGATCGCAACTAGTCGCCGCTATTTTATCGAAAGTTTGTTCAGAACAGATACCCAGTCATGAATTTAGCCGCAGCCTCGATCGCATCTTAACTCAAGCAGGAATCGATCGCCAAGTTTTGGTTGATACTTTGCCAGAGGTTTCAGCAGCCTTGTTGCAAACTCAACTAAACTTTGAGCGTCAATTTCCCGATTCCAATTTTTCAGTCGCCGAGAATCCAGAAATTAATCTTTTAGCTGACGAAGTATTGCGATCGCAACCTAGCAACAACCAATTCAATCTCCCTGAATTTAATCTAGATTCCCTAAATTCATTGGAGGCGGAAGAGGATCTTCGCAATCAGGATCACGAATTTGAGACTAATTTCTCTGATGAGGCAGTAAATCCTGTTTGGGACTTTGCTGAGTCAAGCGATGGATTTTCTCTTTGGGTTAACTATGCAGGACTGGTGTTGATTCATCCATTTATTAGCCCATTGTTTGAAGCAACGGGTATTAAAGAGGCTAATAGCCTTGCGATCGCCGATACGCAAATACCACGCGCTGCCGCCCTATTACACTTTTTGGCAACAGGACAGGAGGAAATCTATGAATATGAATTGGGCTTAATCAAAATCTTGTTAGGATTAGAACCAGAAACACCGCTCTTAGTTGGAGCAGGTATGTTGCAAAATTGCGATCGCGAAGAAGCTGAAACATTATTGGAATCCACCATTAGTTACTGGACGATCTTAGGCAACATATCGACCGATGGACTCCGTTCTTCATTTTTGCAACGTTCAGGGCTATTGCGGAAAACAGAGGATAGCTGGAGCCTCAACGTAGAACATCAATCATTCGATATGTTGCTCGAACATCTGCCTTGGACTATCAGTATCATCAAACTATCATGGATGAAATATCCTCTCTACACCGAATGGCTGACATTTTGAGCGAAAATGCCGTAGATCTAGAACGCGAACTGAGTTGGTTTGCGGAAGTTCTGGCGGCGCGGCTGAATTTGTACTTCAACTCAGACAGAGTAGATGAAACTATGGTTACGTCTATCTTTGACATCTCACCGCCCGATCTCAGTCATAGCCATTCCTATTATGCCCAATTGATT
Source organism: Pseudanabaena sp. OTE_75_metabat_487_sub (assembly GCA_031378395.1). Taxonomy (GTDB): domain Bacteria; phylum Cyanobacteriota; class Cyanobacteriia; order Pseudanabaenales; family Pseudanabaenaceae; genus Pseudanabaena. Next base: position 11,680 of record JANNDZ010000878.1, on the reverse strand, counting down.
CGCCAGCAAGAGTTTTTTACTGACGAACGCTTAATCATTTTGATGGCGCTGATCCCGCATATTCGACCGCAACTACTAGATGTACTCTGGACTAAAAATGATGCGATCGATCGCGGCTTTGCCGAATTTGGCGGATTGCAAGGCACAACCCACGGTGGCTTCATTCCCACTGGTGAAACCGTGGCTTTCCTGTTAGCTAGCGACGATCTAGCCACACGCTTTAATTTGATGCGTCTATTTGAAGGACAACATCCCTTCGCTCGTGACAATATTCTCTATCTCGCGGCAGTTAACTCTGGCGAACCTCTGCTCAGTGGCGCGTTGACCCTATCACGGGAATACCTATACAGATTAACCACGGGGCTGGAGCGCAAGCCAAACTTCAATAGTGAATTTCCCGCTCGATTGATTGAGACTAAGCTCCATTGGAAAGATCTAGTTTTGCCTTTCTCGACTTTAGAACAACTAGAAGAGATTAAATATTGGATCGCCCATGGACATACCCTGCTGCAAGATTGGGAAATGCATTACAAACTGCAACCAGGTTTCACCAGCCTATTTTATGGCGCTCCCGGAACTGGAAAAACCTTTTCGGCTTGTTTACTAGGTAAGCATTGCGGCTGTGATGTTTACAAAATTGATTTGAGTATGATCGTCTCCAAATATATTGGCGAAACTGAGAAGAACTTGGCAAAAATCTTTGACATGGCGGAGCATAAACAATGGATTCTCTTTTTTGATGAAGCAGATGCTTTGTTTGGCAAGCGAACTAAAGTGGATGATTCTCACGATCGCTATGCCAATCAGGAAATCAGCTTTTTGCTACAGCGTATTGAAGAATTTAACGGCGTGACGATCTTGGCTTCTAACCTGAAGACAAATATTGATGAGGCTTTTATTCGGCGTTTTCACTCAGTTGTCTATTTCCCAATCCCAAAGACGACGGAACGGCTCCGCATCTGGGAAAAAGCCTTTTCTGCGAAGGCAATATTGGAGGAAAAAATCGATTTGGGTAGAATCGCAGAAAAATACGATCTTTCTGGTGGTATTATCATGAATGTGGTTCGCTACTCCTCACTCAAAGCCTTGAGCCGAAACGAAAATATTATTTTGCTAGAAGATCTCGAAGAAGGAATCCGCCGAGAATTCCTCAAAGAAGGAAGAGCCATATAAGTATCGCAACTAACCCGCATCACGTTAGGAGACACCTACCTTGGAAGCCGTTAAGAGCAAGATTGTCAATCGCGCTGCGATCGCGCATAAGCCAGCCGCCTCAGTCAAGCAGGTGCAACGGCAGGTGGTGACTAACAGAAGTTCGGTGCAGGTGCAAGCCTCGACTAAGGTTTCTTCGCCTAATGATGCTGCGGAAAAAGAAGCTGATACTACATCCAAAAAAATTATGCGGATGGCGATACCTGAAAGCTCGATCGCCTATGTGAAGACTGCCAGTGGTGGGCTATTTCGGCAGGTGAAACAGGAAGAAAAGGAAAAGAAAATTCAGACTAAGTTGCGATCGCCCTACATTAGTCGTTTTGCCAATTCGGGTATTTTTACTCAGCGTAAACCAGAGGAAACAATTCACCGCAAAGCGGATGGACAGTCCACGATTGCCCCAAGCGTTTCCGCCGATATTCAAAACAGTATGTCGAGTGGGTCGCCATTGCCTATGGGAGTGCGGCGGTTTATGGAGCCACGCTTTCGGGCTGATTTTAGCAAGGTAAAGATTCATACAGGCGATAAAGCCGCCAAACTGAATAAACAGGTAAATGCCCAAGCATTTGCGATGGGTAATCACGTATTTTTTGGCAAGAATAAATTCCAACCTGATAGCCATGAAGGCAAAGAACTGATTGCCCACGAGTTGACGCACACGATCCAGCAGGGAGAGGTGGTACAGCGTAGTGAAGATATTGCGATCGCGCAACAGTCGCCGCCTCAAATTCAAAGACTGGGACTCAGCGATGCGCTCGACTATTTCGCCGATAAAGCCAACTTAATCCCTGGTTTTCGGATGTTTACGATTGTGTTGGGTGTGAATCCGATCAATATGAATTCCGTCGATCGCAGTGCCGCGAATATTATGCGGGCGATCGTTGAATTCATCCCTGGTGGCGGATTTATCACTCAAGCCCTAGACAATCATGGCGTGTTTGAAAAAGTCGGTAACTGGGTCGAGCAGCAGATTAAAACCCTTGGCATGGTTGGCAGCTCGATCAAGCAAGCAGTTACCCAGTTTCTTGATTCATTAGGCTGGCGGGACATTTTCGACCTTGGTGGAGTCTGGAACCGTGCTAAGAGCATTTTTACCGATCCGATTAATCGCATTATCAGTTTTGCTAAAGGGCTAATCACTGGCATTCTCAAGTTCGTCAAGGACGCAATTTTGAAGCCACTCGCTGCACTTGCTCAAGGTACACGCGGCTATGACCTGCTTAAAGCCATTCTCGGTGAAGATCCTGTCACAGGCGAAGCCGTGCCACGCAATGCTGACACCTTGATCGGCGGGTTCATGAAGCTGATCGGACAGGAAGAAGTTTGGGAAAATATCAAAAAAGGTAAGGCAATTGAACGAGCGTGGGCTTGGTTCCAAGGTGCATTGGCAGGCTTAATGGGACTGGTGCGTGCTGTGCCAGCCAAGATTATTAGCACGATTACTTCCCTGACAATTCAGGACATCGTTACAGTTGCGGGTGCGTTCACCAAAATCGTCAGTGCGTTTGCAAATATCGCTACCGACTTTATCGGCTGGGGTATCAAGCAGGTGATTAGCCTCCTAGAAATCATATTCTCGGTCGTAGCACCAGGAGTCATGCCTTACATCAAGAAAGCCCAAGCCGCTTTCATGACGATCATCAAGAATCCGATCGCATTTGTCGGCAATTTGGTAAAAGCTGGCAAACAGGGATTCCAGATGTTTGCCAGCAATATTCTCGAACATTTGAAAGCCGCTTTGATCAAGTGGATCACAGGGCCATTGGGCGAAGCTGGTGTCTATATTCCCCAATCTTTTAGCTTGATCGAAATTGTCAAATTGGTACTCTCAGTACTAGGACTAACTTGGCAAAATATCCGCAGCAAACTAGTGAAAATCATCCCCGAACCTGTGTTGGTCGGGCTAGAAAAAACTGCTGGTATTTTGGTCACATTAGTCAAAGATGGTCCCGCCGCTGCATGGGAGCAAATTAAATCGGAATTGAGTGAGTTAAAAGATCAAATGATCGCTCAGGTTACCCAAATGATCTCGACTGAGGTGGTCAAAGCGGCGATCACGAAGTTGGTGAGTATGCTGAACCCTGCGGGTGCTGTCATCCAAGCAATCATTGCAACTTACAACACTGTCACCTTCTTTATCGAAAAAATCAACCAAATCGCCGCCGTGGTCGCTGCTTTTATCGATTCGATTTCGGCGATCGCTAATGGTGAAGTGGGCAATGCGGCGAAAAAAGTTGAAACGACAATGGCAAATACGCTAACGATTGTCATTGCGTTTTTGGCTAAGTTTGCAGGTTTAGGCAATATTCCCAACAAGGTAGTCGGAATTGTCAAGAAAATCCGCGCCCCAATCGATAAAGGGCTAGATAAGATCGTGGGTTGGCTGGGCAAAATGCTGGAGAAAGCGAAGACGGCTGTGGTGCAGGCTGGAGTACCACAAGATCCAAATGAGCGGCTAAAACTAGGAATGCAAGCAGCTTTGACCTCAGCAAGATCTTTAGGAAAGATAAATGAGAGTTTGTTACGTCCAGTTTTAAGTGGAATTAAAGTCCGGTATGGATTTCAGTTTCTAGATGCTTTTAAGCGAAATAATACGTGGTGGATAAGAGGAAAAGTAAATCCTGGTCCGAATGAGGTAGACACAGGAAAAGGAGATTCTAGCACCTCTGACGAAAAAATTCTTAAAATGGATAATGGTTCTTTGTCTGAAGAACAAAGAAAAACTTTGTTGGATGCTGTAATAAATATAGTTGTCAATTCAACAGTAATCGACAATATTTTCAAAATTATGAAAGGTGGGAATTTAATTAGTTTACTTGAAGAAATCAAAAGCAGAAATTTGCAGAACGGTTTTAAGATCGTTACTAAACCACAAGGATCCAATGCCATTATTATGAGTTATCACGGCTTATTTAACGCTGGAGGATCAATAAAGTATGGAACTGTGAAAATAGGCATAGGAGAAAGCTTGGGAGAAAGAAATGCTAGGGGGAAAAAACATATGGGTATTGCAGAGATCAAAGGAGAATTATTAAAGCTTGATTTTAATGTAAACGAAAAAGTAAAAAGTGTAGGTGTTAAGGGTGTAGGAACAGCAATGTTTAAAATAGCTCAAAGCTATTTTGCTGGAAGATTTTCTAAACTAGAAGGACTGTGGGTTTACAACCCAGCATTATATAGAAATCCTAGAGGTGAATCAGAAAATTTAACTACATTTTGGGCAAAATTTGATGCGGGTGGGTCATCTCTCGAAGACGCTGCATGGGCAACATTTACTGGTACCTTAGCAAAAAAACAAAAGTATGATGTCGTAAAAATTATAATTTCTACTCGAAAGCAAGTTAAAGTAGAGTTTTCAAAATCTCCAACTATAGACGAAGATTAATCATATGAAATATGTAATGATATACGAACCAAGTCTCGATTTTAAAGTTTTAGTAGCTGAAGTTAGTGACTGGTTTCACGTTTTATATTCAATTATGGAAGAAGCAGAAATTACTGATTACCAGCATTTAGGACTAAAAGATATAAGTATTAAAGATAAAGAAGAGCTTGACAAGCTGATTTTAAATTCTAGAAAAAAAACCATAGCTATTCTTGAAACTGAGTATGACAAATCAAGAGCAGTTTTTGGTAATAAAAAAATGATCTTGGGAAAACCAGTACTAATAAATTTAAGAAATGAAGTTGATTCAAGATTGAGTTTTGCAGATGAACTATACGACATATTTCGGGCTGCAATTGACAATGAATCAACTGTGTATTTTTTTGAAAGGAGTTTTTTAACTCCCATTGAAAGTCGTATACTTTTAATCATTAGAAGTATACATAAATTAACACTTTCTCAATTAACTGAACGCTTGAAGCAACAAGGAGAAGCAATTGATAATGACGACGATTTCATTAAAAAGAAAGTTAATGATTTAAGGGAAAGAAATTACATTTTATTAGATGATGCTACTATCCTATCAACATTTAAATTGTGCAATATTTATATTTAGGAATTTGTCCAGGAATACAGAGAATTATGACTCAAACCCTGAGCAATCAACACCCTTCTCCAGAAGCGATCGCTCTGCTTAACGTATTCCTATTTTAGCACCGAGATCACCGCACAGATTCATCAGTACAGTATCACCTTGATCGCTAAAAAAATGCGATCGCTCCAACTTCAAATCTAATTCATGATTTTGGCAAGAAGTGCGATCGTAGCTTCTCGATATTTGCGATCGCTGGTTGCAAAAACTGGAAACTGCGATCACGCGATCAAATTAGCGATCGCCCTAACCTCAAATCTAGTTCATAATTTTGGCAAGGAGTGCGAACGCTTCTTCTCGATATTTGCGATCGCAGATTGTAAAAAGCTGGAAAATGCGATCGTCTGTAAAAAATCCGATCGCTCCAATCTCGAAAGCAATTCATGATTTTGGCGAGGAGTGCGATCGCAGTTTCTCGATATTTGCGATCGCAGATTAAAAAAACTGAAAAATGCGATCACGCTAATCTCAGTTCCTTATTCTACGCGATAACCAAGATCAGATAATTGAAACCGAGACGATCGCCATTTGGGTTGAACTTTGACAAACATTTCCAAATGCACAGAACCCATAATCATCTTCTGCATTTGTAATCTTGCCTGCGTACCAATCTCCTTCAGCATTTGCCCCTTCTTACCAATCAAAATCCCCTTTTGCGAATCTCGTTCCACATGGATTGTTGCCATTACCCTAGTGATTTTAGGCTGTTCATCTACCTGATCGATACTGATCGCCACAGAATGCGGAATCTCTTCGCGAGTAAGCAAGAGAATTTGTTCGCGAATTAGCTCGCCCATAATGAAGCGCTCAGGCTGATCAGTAACTAAGTCTGGCGGATAGTAATAGGGTCCAAGCGGTAAGCGATCGCACATCATCGCTTGCAAAGCTTCTAATCCTTCACCCGTGATGGATGAAAACTTCGCGACTTGCCAACCATGCTCTGCGGCAAAACTCTCATAACCAGTAAAGGTATCACCCGAATCATCACCGAGAATATCAATTTTGTTGATCCCTAAAATCGTCGGCACTTTGCTCTGTAAGATAGTCTCAGCCACAAAGCGATCGCCAGTTCCCATGAGATCGCTACCATCAACTAACAAAACAGTCATATCAACCGAAGAGATTGCCCCGATCGCATTTCTGACAATCGTTTGTCCGAGTAAATGGTGAGGTTTGTGAATCCCAGGGGTATCGACAAGAACGATTTGCGCTTCAGGTAATGTCAAGATTCCACGTAAACGATTGCGCGTAGTTTGGGCAACGGGCGAAGTTATCGCAATTTTTTGACCAATGAGGGCATTGAGCAAAGTGGACTTACCGACATTTGGTCGTCCTACTAATGCTACAAAACCCGATTTAAAACCTTCGCCCGACTCTGGAATCATGATTATTTGCGATCGTTGTACTAAATATATATAGAGCTATTTTAGTGGCAAGCGAACAAATAAAGTATCATTTCAGCTCTTAAAGAATTGGTGGGGCGACGAAGTCGCCTCACCAATTCTGGTTTTATATTTGGTAGTTTATTAAATCGCACAGTCCTTAAGGTAGCTATAGCGTTTAGCAATGAAACTCTTCAGAGGCTTTCCAAATAATCTGACCAATCTGTTCAGCATTTTGCTTCATACCTACATCAGTATGAGCGCAATCAAGTTTATGCAATGCAACATTGCCTGTTAGTAGTTTTTCCCACCCATTGTAGGGAAAGAGCCACAATAGATCTGTCAAAAACACATCTTTTGTTCCCGATTTTAGGCCACTTTTTGTAGGTACAGTTAACACAATCGTTCCAGAATAGCCTTTAGAAATATGATTTCTTAATATTATGTCAATCGAATCCCAAGCTTTGGGTAGTATGCGGTCATATTCATTCAAAGCTCTTTTGGCTTTTGGGAGAGATTGTTCAGAGAGCAATTGATTGAGTTCTTGCTCATTATCAAGTTTATTCAGTTTTTTGTTCTTGTTGAAAAGGAATAGCCTCTCACTAATGTACTTCCATTTTGCAGTCAGAGATAACGGCAAAAACTGCATGAGATGGAATTTAAGTATACAAATTTTGAGATCGAGATGAAGTAATTGATGATAGATTTTGGATGGTCCGGACTTATCTACTATTGCCAGCAGAGCAACCTTTTTACCCTTTTGTTGTAATTGGTGAGTTACTTCCATAGCCACGATACCCTCATAGCAATTCCCTCCAATCAAGTAAGGTTCATCTTGAGGAACTGAAAGCAATTCATCAACTATTACTGAGGCGATCGCCTCAATATAGTTTTCTGTAGAGTGCAAAGGTGTCCAACTCCCTCCAGGTATAGTATATACAGGTTGATGCAATCCTAAATTTTCGCTAAAATCAGTGTAGCCAATCCAAATAAAAGGCTTAGATGATTTCATCTCAGTTGGTGGGACTTCCACGATTAAGCCGCGTTTTCCGATATGCTTGCCTATACGTCCAGCACATAGAGATAGAAAAGCTCGATAGTCTTCTAAATCAAGACCAGTAGGAATCTCATCAAGTGAGATTGTCTCAGATGGCTTTTCACGCATCCATTTTGCAATCTCTGCGATCGTTCCCATCTGAAAAAATGACGATAGAGGGAAGTGGTAGTTAAATATTTTTTCGATCTCAGCAACCAAACGTACTGAAAGAAGTGAGTTCCCTCCCAACTCAAAAAAGTTAGCATGAATGCTAACATCTTGAATACCTAAGAGTTTTTGCCATGTGACTGCTAGCTGCTGCTCTAGTTCATCACGAGGAGCAATCACTTCTTCGGCTTGTTGTTTTGCTGCATCTAATTCGGTTAAAGCGCGACGATCTACCTTTCCATTCGGGGTTAATGGTAATACATCCAAGACGATAAAACTAGAAGGCAGCATATAGGCTGGCAGTTTTTGACGTAAAAACTCTCTTAGGGCTTCAATATCAAGCGTCTGTTCCTGTTCTGCACTTAGGTAAGCAACAAGAAACTTTTCTCCATTCGGAGCCTCATGACATAGGACAATAGCTTGTTTAACAGCAGGATATTGTTCTAATCGGGATTCAATTTCGATCGGTTCAACACGAAAGCCTCGGATTTTAATTTGGAAGTCGGATCGACCAATAAATTCTATATTACCGTCAGGCAAATAACGAGCGACATCACCTGTCTTGTAAAGACGATCTTTTGATTTCGTTGAGAAAGGGTTAGGGATAAATCGTTTTGCCGTAATATCTGGACGATTTAAATAACCACGACTGAGACCGACTCCACCAATATACAATTCACCAGCAATCCCAATCGGAGATGGCTGTAAATTGCGATCTAGAATATAGGTCTGAAGATTAGCGATCGCATGACCGATGGGGACTTCAGCATCAGGGTGGAGGCTCTCAGACGGCTCATAAACTGTTGCAGATACAGTTGTCTCAGTCGGTCCATAGGTATTGAGCCAGCGAGGGAAATCACCAACCAGTGATCGCCATTTCTGATAAGTTGATTTAGATACCTTTTCTCCTCCTACAATCACTAGTCGAAGCTCAGATGGAAGTGGCTTGCTTAGAATAGAAATAGCATGAACCATTTCATGCCAAAAAGCCGTCGGCAAATTGATGACTGTAACTGCTTGTTGCGAGATCTCTTCGAGAAAATAAGTAATTGATGTGTAAAGTTTTTTGGTCGGCAGAACAAGTGTTCCACCACTCAACCAAGTGGGAAAGATCTCTTCAACTGCGGCATCAAAACTAATATTAGAAAAATGCAAGACTCGATCTTGTCTGTTTAGCTCAAATATTTTGCAAATAGCCATGCTGTGGTTGACCATGCTGCGATGAGAAATCATAACGCCTTTAGGTTGTCCTGTCGAGCCTGACGTGTAAATAACATATGCCAAATTCTCAGCAGTCACAGAACTTGATGGATTATCGATACTATGCTGGGCTATAGCATTCTGTTATATATGGAGTGACACCACTTTAGCGCCACAATCCGAAAAAGAAGCACTCATATTTGATTGAGTCAAAATCAGGGCAACTTTCGCATTCATTAACTTTTCTATGCGACGTTCATGTGGATAGCTAGGATCAAGTGGAATGTATGTTCCGCCAGCTTTAAGTATACCAAGTAGACTAATTAACAATTGCACGGATTTCTCTATACAGATAGCGACTAGGGTCTCTATCCCAACCCCTTGAGACTGTAAGTAATGAGCCATTCGATTAGCACGGTCATTCAGTTCTTGATAAGTTAGCTGCTCATCTTCGCCGATAATTGCGATCGCATCTGGAGATTGCTCTACTTGACATTCAAACAATTGATGCATACAAGCATCTGGGATTGGGATTTGATTTTTATTCCACTCATATAGGATTTTTTCTCGTTCTGGAATTGTTAAAAGTGGAAGCTCAGAGATTTTCTGGTCGGGATTAGCGACTATCCCTTCAAGGATATTCTCAAGATGTACTAACATTCGCGCAATTGTACTAGCTTCAAATAAGTCAGCATTGTAATCAAATACCATCCCTAGCCCTTCGTCTTGCTCTCGCATGACTAAAATTAAGTCGTATTTAGTCTTACCGTGGTAGATATAACCAAATAGGGAAGTGATCGTCAGATCAGGAAGCTTTACGGATGCCATGCCTCGTCCGTTTGACCAAGGTGGATTGAGGGCAAACTTCACTTGAAATAAAGGCGATCGGCTATTGCTTAGTTCTGGCGGCAATTCTTCTACTAGCTTCTCGAACGGTAAATCCTGATGAGTATTAGCTTCTAGAGAAGCTTCACGGACTCGATCAAACAGTTCTCTAAAGGTTGGATTTCCATCAAAATTAATGCGTTGCATTAAAGTATTAGAGAAAAAGCCAATCACTCCCTCAATTTCCATCTCTCCTCGACCTGCACTAGCAAAGCTGATAATAATATCATTCTTCTGTGAATATCGATGTAGAAGTGTCTCAAATGCAGCAATTACCGTCATGAACAGCGTCCCTCCCAACTTCTGACTTAAGTTGCTGAGGCTCTCATTTAAAGATTTTGGTAACATTCGCGCAAGACGATCGCCCCGATAGGTCTGAACGGCCGGAGGACGTGGATGATCGGCAGGTAACGGAACTACAGATAAAGACCCCTCTAATTTTTGCTTCCAGTAGCTAATTTGGGATTCTAAAACTTCTCCTTGGAGCCACTGACGTTGCCAATGCGCGAAATCAACATATTGAATTGATAGTTCTTTTAAAGGAGAAGGCTTACCATCAATAAAAGCAGTATAGATCGCCGTAAGATCCTGATAGAAAACATCGGAAGAAGCACCGTCGCAAATAATACAGTGCATATTCCAAACTAGAAGATATTCGTCATCACTCAACTGTAAAAGTAGAACTCTCAATATTGGTCCTTGAGCCAGATTGAAGGGGCGACGAGCTTCTTCAGTTGCCAATTTTAGAGCTTCTGCATCGCGCTGTTCAATTGGTAGATGTCGCAGATCAACCAAGGGTAAAGTAAGATTGACATCACTCTCAATAACTTGCATTGGTTGACCCCCGACTGCCGGAAATCGAGTTCTCAAGACTTCATGGCGAAGAGCTAAAGCTTGCAGACTTTTCTCCAGCAATAGGATATTGAGAGTTCCATTAAACCTAACGACAACAGGGACGTTATTAGAAGAGCTGTCAGGCTCAAACTGGTGCAAATACCAAAGACGTTGCTGCCCAAATGACAGTGGTAAAGCTCCACTGCGATCAATCTTGACAATTGGGGGGAGCTCAGAACTTTTGCTTCCCGTGGCTTGACGTAGAAACTGCACAATTTCAGACTTGCGATTTTTGATCTCAGCTAGTAGTTCAGGCGTGAGTGAGTCTTTGGCTGCCCGATAGCGTAAGCGATCGCCTTCTAACCAAAAATGTGTATCTTTTTGACTCAATTCAAACAATAATGCATCGAGTGTCTTCATAGCTCTCCCTCCTCGTAAAGATCCGATAGATTGTCTTGGGCAGCTTGAGCGCTTTGTTTCGCCCAATTTAATGTCACAATTCTCTCTCCTAAATCTCCTATAGTAGGGGCTTCAAAGAAAGTACGCAGCGTCAGTTCAACTGTAAAGACCTTTCGCAGTCTTGCAATTATTTGAGTTGCCAGTAGAGAATGCCCACCTAACTCAAAGAAATTATCATGGATACCCACGCGTTCTAAATTAAGTACCTGTGCCCAAACATCAGCGATCTGCTGCTCGGTGTGGTTTCGAGGCGAAACATAGCTCTCTTGAAGATTAAGTGTTCCATCAGGAGCTGGTAGCTCTTTGCGGGCAATCTTGCCATTAGGTGATAAGGGTAATGATTCTAAACAGACAAAAGCATTGGGAATCATGTAGTCAGGCAGCTTTTGCTTAAAAAAGCTACGCAACTCAGTACTCGAAAGTTCTTGTCCTGATATTGGCACAAAATAAGCCACTAGACGCTTATC
>JANNDZ010000876.1:0-5832 GCA_031378395.1 Pseudanabaena sp. OTE_75_metabat_487_sub | reverse complement strand
TCAATTGATGATTATCGCAACAAGTTTCAATTTGGCTGTGAATACGCGAAACTTATCGAAAATGGCAAGTTAACTAGAACACTGCGTAATCCTAATTATCGCGGGATTACTAATCAATTCTGGAATAGTCTTACGAAAGTTGGTAATCATTACACAGTTGAAGCTTATGGCTCGCCCTTCTGCGGCAAAGGTGAGCCTAACCAAGTAATTCGCGTAGGACATGCTTCGCCTGTTTGCTTATTTACAAATATTGAAGTCTTTGGTGGCGCCACCTAAAAAAGAAGGGCGCTACGCGCCCTTCTTTTTTAATTTAAGCCCAGTTGTTTCATTTCTTGTTCAAGGACATTTAGTAATCCAGCATCATTATTAGCACGAGCAACTTCCATACGTCGCTTAATTGAAGCTGATAGATTTGCTTTATGATTTGCTGCTGCTTCAGCCTTTCTTTGAATGGTATTCATTACTAATATCCTTTAAATTACATATTGTTTATATATAGCTACCATAACATATAATTATTTAAACGGTAACATACACTACTAAATTTTCATTAAAAAAAGGTTAAGAAAAGCTTCAGAATATAAAACCGAAAAGAGAGCAGCGGGGCGAATCGCCGCAGCTCTCTTTTCGTTTTTGGGGCTATAGCTATAATTAGCCAGCCGTCAATGGACGATAAGTTCTGTAATTGATATCGGGAAATATATTGTCAATATATTCAATTTTTTCCAGCCAGCCAGCATCGATTGTGCCAGCCTCAATATCATCAAATAGTTTCTCCAACCGCATTATGTGCGATCGCGTCCTTCTAATTGCATAGGGAACCATCGTGCCAGTGCGCATAATGAAAGCCCAATCAGAGGACTGCGCTAAAAGCAACTCACGCGCCGCTTGATTAAGCGCTCGCCACTCAAGCTCATCAGCAGGCTCACGATAGGACAAATGAATCATCCTTTCCGCACCTTTATGCAGATGTTGATAAACCCAAGCATTCGTCTCATTTAGCCAGTATTCATGGAAGCCCTTATAACCCCAACTAGATTGAGCAGGACGAGATACCTGTTGAGTTGGGTTGCCGCGCAGATAGTCGGCAAGATGTGTCATCTCAAAAGTGGTTTGATCGTAGTGAGACTTACGAATCAGATAATCAATAAACCAAGGACCTTCATACCACCAATGCCCAAACAATTCTGCATCATAAGGAGATACTACAAGTGGCGGGCGACCCATCATGTCATGTAGATAGCCGATCTGACTTTCACGGTTTTGCATGAAATTAGTCGCATGTTCAGCTGCTTTTTCCTTTGCCCAATATGGATCATAAAGCTGCTTTGCATCTAGCCCAAAATCACTTCCTGTAATGCGGTGATACTTTACACCCGTATTTTTGCGCTGACCGTTAGGCATGATAAACGGCTTGATATACTCATACTCCGCCTCCCATCCTAAGTCTTTATAAAATTCTCGATAAACAGCATTACCAGGATAGCCAACTTTTGATGACCATACTTGCTGCGATGACTCATGATCACGGGCAAATGCCGCCACGCCTGTCTCAGTAAAAATAGGCGCATACGTCCCAAAGCGAGGTCGGGGCTGACCATACAAAAGACCATGTCCATCGGTGAGGAAATAGCGCAATCCTACATCCGCTAATAATCTTTCTAGACCATCGTAATACGCACATTCTGGCAACCAAATTCCATTGGGTGCTCGTCCAAACTCTTGCGTGTAATGTTCAACGGCGACTTCAAGTTGTGCCCAGACTGCCTCTGGATACATTTTCATTAGCGGCAGATAGCCATGCGTCGCGCCACAGGTGATGATCTCAAGGTTATTTGTATCCTGAAACTGTTTGAAAGCAGTTATAAGATCGCCACCGTATTTTTCCCAAGTTTCGCGAGTTTCGGCAAATTCTTTAACGTAGTACTCAGCAAGATACTTGACATGACCATTATGCTCATTGCGAATTACTTCAAGTTCAACCAATTGCTGTAGCATCGCTAGATGCTTGTCATACCGTTCTTGTAGAAGTGGATCACGCAGCATTGATACAAGTGGTGGTGTCATGCTCATGGTCATCTTGAAATCAATGCCATCTCGCCTAAGTCCCTCGTAGACTTTGATGAGGGGAATATAAGTCTCGGTGATCGCCTCATATAGCCATTCTTCTTCAAGTACGTAGTCGCTTTCGGGGTGGCGGACGTAAGGCAGGTGAGCGTGTAAGACCAGCGCGAGATATCCAATGCTCATAGATCTTCTTTTCCTAAAAAGTCTTTTAAATTAGCCGATAGTGCTAAAAATGGCAGAATTTCACTATCACGACTGACAACGCTATATGTTGCCTATCTTGATATTGAAACCTACTCATTAGTCTGACAACAATTTTCAAGCAAATTAAGTACGTTAGAGCCTGTCTACCCTAATTTAAATGTGGTTAGGGGCTTCAGTAACTTCGTGATGCTGATGAAAGATGTTATCTACAAATGTGATTTCATTTTTTAAGGCATTTTTAAAGTAATTTTAAGCTATTCCTGTACCCATTGTGATTATGTATACATCTTGATAATCGCGAGTAAGATTAAAACCAAAAAGAGAGTTGCGCCGCAACTCTCTTTTTGGTTTTATGTTTTCAAAGTAGCGATCATTAGAGTTTGTTAGATGAGCCAGTCTCATCTAACAAACTCTAACCAAAAGATAAAAAAAATCTGTAAATCGCCAACTTGAGATTTATTTTGTAAATTTTTTCCAGCAAATTGTTAAAAAATGATTACACAATGAAATAAATTGATTTCAGCCGTTAAATACAGTAAACAGGAGCAAAATGGAGATATTAAGAGCTAACCCCTATGAAAAACTATAATAGCTGCTATTGCTATCTGTGGAGATGAGAGATACCTTAAGAACTCGAATTAAGCAAAATCATCTTGTAGACTCAAAAAAGGGATCGATTCATAAATAAGGTTTTCAACAAAAACTATCTTTAGGTATAGTTAAGTACAAATTGATTTTTTAAAGATTTTGCAAGATTATTTTACCAAACTGATGGTTGACAAAGCTCTCCCTTGTATGCATCAAGAGGAAATGATGGCTTCAATACATAAAATCTGTTTTTTTACTGTTCACAATGAACTTGTTTTAAGGAAAAAAGCAAGGTAACTTATTAACTGTAATTGCTCCTTAAGTAGAGTTAGTAGTTTCGCAATTTAAAGCTTAATTATTTAACTCGATTTATTCTCACACTTGATTTATCAGGAGCAAAGCTAGTTAAGAGGAGGCAGTTTTTTGAAAAAGATATCTTCTAAAGACGAGGATCTAACAACCAATGTTTCCCTGACGTTGGGTGAAAAGATGTCCTCTTTGAAGGTTCGTCGTTCACTTGCAGTTTTAGGATTTGCTCTATCCGCTGGAACTGTGGGGGTGTTGGTAAACCAACAAACAGTAAACAATAATCTTAAAGCTACACCTGTTGCTGCATCATCTCGCACCTTGACTGATGTGATGGCACAAAATCAGGATCGCAAGTATGAAATGGCAAGAACTGCGATCGCCTCAGGTACATGGGACAATTCCCAAGGCGTGATTGTCCATGAGGTTCGAGAAGATGAAACCTTATGGAAATTAACTCAAGTTTATCAAGTTGATGCAGCAGCGATCGCAGCTTCAAATAATATCAGTGCAAATACTGAGTTACAACCAGGCACAAAGCTAGTAATTCCACCTGTGAATGGGTTAGTTCACAAGGTCAAATCTGGAGACACCTTAGAAGCTATTTCCAGTTACTACAATGTTCCTAAAAGTGAAATTATTAAGTTTACGTCTTTAAGTTCTGGCGACTTTTTGGCTATTGATCAGTCTCTGGTAATTCCAGGAAATGTCTCGACTTTAATGCAAGTTAAAGAAAGTCATGTGAAGAGACAGTTGGTTGCTGAAAAAGAGCGCTTAATGCAGCGTTTACAGGAATTAGAAGGCAAAAAAGCAGTAGCTACCCTAGCGAGCAATAGTTCTAAGTCAACTATGGCTGAGAATGAAATTGCTAAGCAGCCAAAGTACACTTCCTACCGAGTTCAGAATGGCGACACCATTGAGACCGTCGCACGTCGTTACGGGATTACTCAAAAATCAATTATCGAAGCAAATAAGCTAGAAAACCCTCAATGGTTGGAGCTTAATCAAGAGTTAAAGCTTCCTCAAGATCGCAACCTACCTTCAACCCAGACAGTCGCATCCGTAAATGAAAAGCCAATCAAGCTGATCCCGTCTCCTGTAGCATCTTTGTCAGAGACTACTAGAGTTGGTGAATATTCTGCACCTAGAGGCGTTGACCCAGTCAGGGTTACTGCGGCAACACCGATGGTTTTGCCAAAAGATGCAGTAAAAATTGCAGCAGCTAATCGCGTTTCACCTTGGGGTGGATTAATGCAGCTAACTGGCTCTGAGGCTTCTACTAATCTACCAATTGCTCCCGCACAAGAGCAGTCAGCCAGCCTGCAAACAAAAGCAACAGCCATACAACCAAGCCTACCTATTGCTGGTGAGCCAATAATCAAGGTCGCAGTTTCGCTTTTCCCGTTCGCTCCAAGTCAACTACTTGGTGAATTAGGCGGTTCTAACAACAAGAAAAGTCCTGCGATGTCTTCAACAGCACTTAATCTCCCAGCTAGATCGATCGCAACACCATCGATTCCCGCAGCAAGTGCAGCCGAGCAGTTCAGCAGTAGCCGATCAATTCCTATTGAAGCTAACTCTTCTCAGCCAGTAGCTGAACCAAGACTCCAATTCTCACCTAGAATCGCGACAGCGTTATCAATACCACAGATTCCTGCGGTCTTGCTCAATGAGCAAAAAGTTAGCGTGGGTAATGCTCCTGTTGAAACATTAAACCAACCAGCAGCCGAGCCAGTTACAAAGCCTTCGGCAGTAGCAGCAATATCGGTTCCGACCATTCCTGCAAATCGGGCGATCGAACAAAGCGGTAACTCCAACTCTGAGCCAGTCTCTGCTATGGCTCAACCTGCTTCTGAGCCAAATGTCCAAATTCCTGCAAGGTTAGCTGCTAGCCTTGCACCGAAGATTCCTGCTACAGCTTCTGTTGACCAACAGACAGGTAACATTGCACAACCAAATCAAGTTGCTTTATTACCTGAGCCTGAAGCAAGGATGACTTCTCTTGAGGTGAAGCGTCTGGAGTCAGAAGTGGATAAACTTAACGCTAAAGTCCGTGATGCGGAAATAAAGGAAGTAGCTCGTAAAGCTGAAGCAGCAAAGATTGCAGCAGCAAATTTAAATGCATCTCCTAATCCTGATCGCAATTTCGATGGTAATCGTAGTGTGATCGCAAATCCAGGTGATCGTTCAGGAATTTCTCCACAGTTGCCACAACTGACAGCTAGTGCTTACTTGCCTGATGTCCAAGACTATGGACTGTCGACTGGATTTGTCTGGCCCGCCGATGGTGTATTTACCTCTGGATATGGTTGGCGTTGGGGCAGAATTCATGCAGGTATCGACATTGCCGCGCCTGTTGGCACGCCAATTCTGGCAGCAGCATCAGGCGTAATTGAGTATGCCACTTGGAATGATGGTGGCTATGGCAATATGATCGATATTCGACATGCTGATGGCACAATCACCAGATATGCTCACATGAATGAACTCTATGTCAAAGAAGGTCAAACCGTTAGCCAAGGTCAAACCATTGGTGCAATGGGAAGCACTGGTTTTAGTACTGGACCTCACCTCCATTTTGAAATCCGTCCAAACGGTGGCAGTGCGATCGATCCAATGGCATTTTTAGCTAGTGCCAAAAGATAAAGGGCGATCGTAAATTCGAGT
>JANNDZ010000871.1:0-3962 GCA_031378395.1 Pseudanabaena sp. OTE_75_metabat_487_sub | reverse complement strand
ATTTTGGGATGTTCAGCGCTTACTGCGCTGAACATCCCAAAATTGGTTTCATAATTTAGAGTCGATAGCAATATTCACAACAAAATCCAACAAAGCATAAAACGTCTTAGAATGACAAGAGTAAAGTTATATAAAAGTTATATTTGTACCTTTAAGGCTTACCTATGACGGCTGATGAAGCGGTAGCATTTATAGAGTTGTCGTTAAAAGATCGCAGTCTGTCTCGAGTTGAGCAGTCTGTCTTTCTTGGGGTATGGCAGGGTTTGTCTTATTCTGAAATTGCAAAGCAGACTGGCTATGATGCTGGCTACATCAAGCTAGTCAGCCATAAGCTTTGGCATTTATTAACTGAGACTTTTGGCGAGAAGGTAAGCAAAAGTACGGTGCAAAATGTAATTCGCCGTCAAACACAAAAGAATCAATCCGATTCACCCATGACTGCTCCCAATTTGCAGGGTTTAGCAAGCAGCCATCAAGACTGGGGTGAGGTAGTCGATGTCACTTTCTTTTATGGTCGTAAACCTGAGCTAAACACTCTAGAAAAATGGATTGATCATGATCGCTGTCGGTTGGTAGCACTTTTGGGCATGGGTGGATTAGGTAAAACTGCGCTGTCTGTTAAGTTAGCTCAACAGCTGCAAGAGAAATTTGATTTTGTGGTGTGGCGATCGCTAAATAATGCCAAAACACCAAGTGAAATGTTGGTTGCTGTAATCCATTTCTTGTCACACCAGCGAGAAACCCCTGATACTACGGATACCAATGCCTTAATTTCACGGTTAATGGAATATCTACAACGCTATCGTTGCTTGCTAGTGCTAGACAATTTTGAATCAGTCCTGAGAGATGAGGCTCAAGCAGGGGCATATCGTAAGGATTATGAGGGTTATGGCTCTCTGCTAAGAAGGATTGGGGAAGTTGCCCATCGTAGTTGCGTGGTGATTACTAGCCGCGAAATGCCCGAAGAAGTGGCAACTTTAGAGGGAGATATTTTGCCTGTGAGAGCATTGCAACTGACTGGATTAGATGAATCTGCGGCAGAACATGTCCTCGAAGCTAAGGGGATTAAGGCTATGGCGGATGATTTACATCGTTTAGTAGACTGGTATCGCGGTAATCCCTTAGCGCTCAAAATCGCCGCAACTTCGATTAAAGATCTTTATTCGGGTAGCATTAATCGATTCTTGGAACAAAAGACGATTATTTTCAGTGGTATTGCCAATTTGATTGAGCAGCAATATCAGAGACTGACTGCCCATGAGAAACAAATTATGCTCTGGCTAGCAATTAATCGTGAACCAGTCCAGCCAAATGAACTGCGCTCTGATATTGTGCCAATGATTGAGCAAAATCATCTAATGATGTCGCTGCGATCGCTAAAGCGGCGCTCTCTAGTCGAACATACAGCCGCAGGGTTTACTCAGCAGCCTGTAGTCATGGAGTTTGTCACCAACTTACTGGTTGATCAAATTTATCAAGAAATCACTCAAGAGCATCCTCTCGGCGCTTTACCAAGTATCCAATTAAAGTTGAATCGGCAACTTTTCTATCTTCGCCACTATGCCTTGATCAAAGCAACCACTAAGGACTATATTCGCCAGAGTCAAATTCGTCTGATTTTAGAACCTCTGGCTACCAAGCTTTTAGGACGTTTAGGTAGCAAGCAAATGGTGGCTAAAGAACTTTTGCTGAACCTTCAAGAGCTACGCAGGCGCGAACTCCGTCCCGAAGGTGAACATAAATCAACTTTTGGCTATGGTGGTGGCAATATAATTAATTTGTTATGTAACCTTGGCATTGATTTGACAGGAATTGACTTCTCCTATTTAGCTATTCGTCAGGCTTATTTGTCTGAAGTCAAGTTACATCAGGTTAACTTTTCGCAAACTGCTGTCATTAAATCTGTATTTGCGGAGGTAATAGGCGGTGTTCTGTCAGTAGCTTTTAGTGCTAACGGTAAGTTATTAGCGATCGGAGATACTAAAGGTGATATTCACCTTTGGAAAGTCAGTGATGGCAAGCCAATACTGACTTATAAGGGGCATAAAGGATGGGTGGTTTCAGTCGCTTTCAATCCTGAAGGAACAGTCTTAGCTAGTAGCAGTGTTGATCAATCAATCAAGTTATGGGATGTTTCAACAGGCAATTGCCTAAATACGCTGCAAGGATATATCGGTGCAGTTATGTCAGTCGTCTTCAGTCCCGATGGCATAACTTTGGCTAGTGGTCATGCCGATCGGACGGTAAGACTATGGAGAGCGGGACAAGCTATTAAAATTTTGCATGGTCATGAAGATATTGTCGAAGCCGTTGCTTTTAGCTCAAAAGGAAATTTACTGGCAAGTAGCAGCGATGATTGCACTGTGAGACTATGGGACATCGATACTGGTGAATGTTTACGCATATTTGAAGGACACGAAGATATTGTCTGGTCGATCGCCTTTAGTCATAACGGCAATGTATTAGCTAGTGGTAGTGAAGACAAAACTACACGACTATGGAATGTGGAAACGGGGAATTGCATAAAGACATTGGCAGGGCATACGCATACTGTGTTTGCAGTCAGTTTTAGCCATGATGGTTCAACCCTTGCGACAGGAAGCGGCGATCGCACAATCCGTCTTTGGGATCTGAAGACCGCCCAATGCTTTAAAACCTTAACGGGGCATAACCATTGGGTGCGTTCAGTTGCTTTTCATCCTGATCGCCTAGTCCTTGCAAGCAGCAGTGGCGATGAAATGGTTAAGCTTTGGGAAATTGATACAGGTTTCTGTGTGCGGACTTTTCAGGGGCATACAGGACGGTCGTGGACAGTCAAAAGCAATAATCAGGGCGATACCGATACTGATACATTAAGCAATATCTCTAATGAACACCTGCTTAATCTTTGGGAAGTTACTTCAGGAAAGCAGTTTCGGATTTTGCAAGGTTATACCAATGCGGTGCGCTCCGTTGTCTTTAACTCAGAGCAAAGCCTGTTAGCTAGTGGTGGTGACGACTCGATCATTCGTCTTTGGGATATCCAATCAGGTCAATGTATTCGAGCTTTGCATGGTCACGCAGGACATGTTTGGCAAGTCGCCTTTAGTCCTATTGGCACATTGCTAGCAAGTTGTGCTGAAGACTGCACGATCAAACTATGGGATGTCAGCAGTGGCAATTGCCTCACTACAATTTCCGAACATCCTGATTTAGCACGCACTTTAGTATTTAGCCATGATGGTAAATTGCTGGCGACTGGAGAAACCAGCCGAGTAATTAAACTCAGAGATATTGTCACTGGCGAATGTTTGCGTATTCTCCAAGGTCATACATCGGCAATCTTGGCGATCGCCTTTAGCCCCGATGATCGCTACTTGATCAGCAGCAGTCGCGATAAAACTGTAAAAATATGGGATACCCAAACAGGAGAATGCGTCCAAACCCTAGATCAACTTACCTCATTTGCTTCTAATGTTACATTTATGCCAATGCAACCTCATATGGTTTTTGGCTGTGGGGAAAGGTTTATCTATCGGTGGAATATCAAAAGTGGTGAATTTACCACTGAGCCAATCGGTCACGATGGAAATGTCTTGACAATTGCCGCCGATCCCAAAGGTATGTTGCTAGCAAGTGCTGGCGAGGATGCTCAAATCAATATTTGGGATTGGCAAACTGGCGAGGTGATCAGTACTTTAGCTGGACATATTGGCGCTATATACACAGTGTCATTTGCGCCTAATGGGGAAATGCTTGCTAGCAGTAGTCGTGATGAAACAGTCAAACTTTGGGATATTAAAACAGGTGAATGCGTCAGAACCTATCGTGAACCGCGTCCCTATGAAGGGCTAAATATTTCTGAAGCCACAGGTTTAACTTCGGCTCAAAAAGCTAAGCTACTTTCCCTAGGTGCGATCGAAGAATAAAAGACAGTCTCGCGAAGTGAGATTAATCCCTTCCCAGACAAAAAATAGGCATTA
>JANNDZ010000842.1:0-4188 GCA_031378395.1 Pseudanabaena sp. OTE_75_metabat_487_sub | reverse complement strand
CAGGAGGAGTAGTAGTAGTAACAGTACCAGCTTTGATAGCCTTAGGTGTTGGTACATTTTTTGGTACTGGTGCTATGCTCCTTAGATCAGTAAATTCAAATCAGAAGCGTGATCGTAAATCCTAAATCAGTAGATGATTGATGTATAAATTTGTCATTTTTTTACTCAACAAAAAGCACCTCTTGAAATTTCAAGAGGTGCTTTTTGTTGAGTCAGTTTACACATTATCATTATTTAATCACGCAGAATTTGATTTATTTCTATGATGAGTGATTCAGAAAAAATAAAGGATGCTTTTACATTGATTTGCTCTGTAAAATAGTTATTCAAGCCTACTGCGCATAATAATTCAGATGAGGGCAAAGTCATCATGACTCTTAAAGAACTAAATCTACGCCGAAATCAACAAAATCGACGAAGACAACCTTGATGAGCTATACCGATTCGTCAAGCAACTTGCGATCGCCAAATCAACCAACGCGATCAATATCACACACAAGCACTAGATTTAAGCGATCTCCATTCTCAATAAGGAAAAGCACTATGAACGCAATTAAAAATGAAATCGCACAACGCTTAGAGATTATCCCTGAAGATAAACTAAGAGAAGTTCTTAGCTTCTTAAACTATCTGGTATGGCAAACTGAAAACCCTCGAAACCAAGAAGATCAAGATTGGTTAGAGAGCGAATTGTCAGGTTTGGATAACTATGAACCCTACGAATGGCAAGAAGGAGAACTGCAAGAAGGACAACCCATTAAATTTATCGCGGAAACAGGAAAAATCGAGATCGGCGTATGACAGAACAGATTTTACAAATTGGCGATGTCATCACAGCAAAATTTCCTAGCCAAAATCCTAGCGGTAGAGAGCAAGAAGGCTACAGACCCGCAATTGTCGTAGGACTTCCAAGCCGATTAGGGAGACTCCGCTTTCCACTGGTATTCGTTGCACCAATGACAACAGATCGAGGACAAGAATGGGCTGCAATCAATCCCCATTTATATGTGCGATTTGCGGCTGGTGTCGCTGGTTTAAAATCACCGTCAATTGCCCTATTGGATCAAGTTCGCGCAATCGATATTTCTCGTATCGTGGCATATCGAGGCAGTCTCACCTCTCAAGAATATGCAGCGATCGCCAAATCACTTCACCAAATCATGGAACCTGATTAGAAGTTTCATCCTTTTTATAAAGATGTCGGGCGATCGCACCCATCGCACTATCGAAGACATTGATGAGACTGTCCTCAGCGCCGCCCAAATGAAAGCGATCGCATCGGGCGATCCACTGATTATGGAACGTGCTACCCTCGAAGCCGAATTGCAAGGACTAGGAATGCAATTGCAAGCCTATAACGATACGCAGTTTAGGGACAAATCCAAGATTCAGTATCTAGCTGACATGGTAAATACCAACCATCCTGCTAACATTCAGCATATTCAATCAGACCTAACCACAGTCGCTAAAGCCAACCTGAAGCAATTCATCAGCGATCGCGGTGTGATGTTGGATAAAGCTGTGCTGATAGACGATCATATTTCTGAACAATTCCAAAAGTTGGGAAATAGCTATCGGTTAACTCAAATGCAAATTGGACAATTTGCAGGGCTGAATGTGTATCTGAGTAGATTTGGCTCTGAGGTCAATGGCTCGATTGGCATGAGCATTAGTTCAGGTTATGAATTTAATGTTGATTGCCACAATCCGCATAGTTCTCTTTTGCATGTGGTGAGGAATGCGATCGCTGCCAAATTGAGTACAGCCCAAGAAACTCTTGAACGCGATCGGCAAGAACTACCGATCTTGCAAAAGCGAGTCAGTCAACCGTTCGATCAACTTCAGACATACCACGAAAAAGCAAATCGGTTAGAGTTTCTCAAGCAACTGTTTGACACAATTGCTAACGAAGCACCCGTGGATAATGACGATCAAGATCCTAATCTTGATGATGAGGAATTGACTGACTCAAGAGAGATATTTTGGCAACGTGATTCTGTAGTCGCAAAGTTGGAGCCACCATCAACAGCGATCGTGGAGTCGTTGAGGCAGAGACAGTTTGAGGATTGGGTATCAGGTGATGCTGAGAACTGGCTTGAACAAATCGCGCAGATTGTTAGTACTGTTGAGATTGAAATTCCTGTGAATGGCGATCGGCTTTTGCAGTTTCTGCAACCGCAAGTATTCAAGCCGTTGTCTGAATTCATGCTTGTAGAAAGAGGAGGTAAGCAACTTATGATTCCGCAGAAGAATGTAAATGAGGAGAGAGAACAGTTGAAGCTGTTCTAAAACTGTTGTTTCAAAAGAGAAAGTCTTAGCTCTGCGAAGATTTTCTCTTTTGTTATGTCTTCCTAATTACAGGACAAAAAAATCAAAAGAAGAACTCCAAAAATACTAGTCAAAACTATTCTCTGAAAGTGCAAGACTTTAGTAGAAGTAAACACGGCATTATTGGAACAGTCACCCTACCAAACTAGGTAAAGCTAGCAAGAGTTTGAAAGAAGGTAAAGATTTAGGACTTTCCGTCCTGACCAAATTTATTTACTTCCAGTGTATAGTAACCCAGTATGAAATTAGCCTAAATTTTAGAGCCGATACTAAATCTTTGTTTTAATGTAGTCCATATTTGTGATATTAATGGAAAGCTAAGTAGCTGGGCATAATTAAAAAAACAGAGCCAGAACCTGTGGCGCAGGCTGCACCACAGGTTTTAGGGTTTTATATTTAATTACGCCCAGCTACTTAGCTAATATTGTTTTTAGTAAAAACACGATAGTTGTTTTTCTATATGTAGTAGAAAGTTTAAATCCTTTTAATACTTAAACGCTACATGTAGTATAGTTTTCTATAAGTAAAAGCCAAACTCGAAAACATGTTAACCTCAAAGGTTAATAAAACTAAAAAGTCCTGCTATAATGGACATTGTATTCAAAGATAAAAAACTTGCTCAATGGTGTAACAATCACCAATTGCTAATAAAAAAGTATGGCTCGGATAGAGCTAAACGGATTCGACGACGATTGGATGACTTGGATGCAGTCGATGTTCTTTCTGATATGCGAAATATATCAGGTCGATGTCACGAATTGACGGGCGATCGCGCAGGTCAGTTATCTCTGGATCTTGATCACCCCTACCGACTTATCTTTGAAATTGCCAACGATCCAATCCCCAAAAAGCCTGATGGGGGAATAGATTGGACGCAAATAACCGCAGTGCGGATTATTGGAGTAGACAATACCCATGAGTAGCAAAATTCACAATCAATATTTGCCAGATTATGTTTCTCCTCCTGGAGAGACTTTACTTGAGGTGCTTGAGGAAATAGGTATGAGCCAAGCAGACTTGGCTGAGCGAACAGGCCGACCAAAGAAAACGATTAGCGAAATTATCAATGGCAAAGCAGCGATCACGCCTGATACAGCTTTACAACTAGAGCGAGTCTTAGGTATTTCTGCAAGTTTTTGGAATAGTCGCGAACAGAAATATCGAGCATTTTTGGCACGTCAGCAAGAACAGTCACGTTTACAGGAACAGATCGCATGGCTAGATAAAGTTCCTGTTAATGAAATGGTAAAGGTCGGCTGGATCGAGAAATCTAAGCAGAAAGAGAAATCTAAGCAGAAAGTTGAACAATTACAAATCGTGCTGAATTATTTTGGCGTAGTTTCTCCAGAGCAATGTGATGTTTATTGGGATTCGAGAGCATTGGCTTTTCGGAAGTCAGTAGCATTTGAAAGCGATCGCATTGCAACTAATGCTTGGCTAAGGAAAGGCGAACTTGAAGCACAAAAGACCGATTGCGCTCCCTATGAAGCTGAAAAGTTTAAACGAGCCTTGGAGGAGATTCGCGGTTTTACTGTGGAGAATCCCAAGGAAGCGATCTCTAAAGTTAGACAACTCTGTGCGGCAGCAGGTGTGGTAGTTGTGTTAGTGCCTTCTCTAAAAGGTGTTAGGGCTAGTGGAGTAACGCGCTGGTTGACCTCGACCAAAGCAATTATTCAACTCAGTTTGCGCTATAAGCGAGATGACCATTTCTGGTTCACTTTCTTTCATGAGGCGCGTCACGTTCTGCAAGAGAAAAAGCGAGAAATCTTCATCGAAACCGACGACAAAAAACGGGACTACGATCCAAATGACTTGATGGAGCAAGATGCAAACACCTTTGCTGCTAACCTCCTAATTCCC
>JANNDZ010000833.1:0-4954 GCA_031378395.1 Pseudanabaena sp. OTE_75_metabat_487_sub | reverse complement strand
ATCGTTAAGCAAGCTGGCGATCAACTTTTCCAAAAGCGTCCTGATGTTGTTTCTCCTGGTGGAAATGCATATGGTGAGCAAATGACTGCAACTTGCCTACGTGACCTCGACTACTACCTCCGCTTAGTAACATACGGAGTTGTATCTGGTGATGTCACTCCTATCGAAGAAATTGGTCTAGTTGGCGTTAAGGAAATGTACAACTCTTTAGGCACTCCTATTCCTGGTGTTGTAGAAGGTGTACGTGGTCTTAAGAATGCAGCAGCTTCCTTGTTGTCTGGTGAAGATGCAGCCGAAGCTGGTTACTACTTTGACTACGTCATCGGTGCAATGCAGTAAATCGGTCTTAGAACTTTCTTAGATTGTTTTTAGATTGTTCTCGGATTAATTTTCTTTAAAAACAGAATTTAAGCTATTCAGAATTCTGAATCTGTAATTCAAAAAACTAATTGCAAACCTAAAAGATATACAAAAATGCAAGACGCAATTACTTCCGTCATCAATTCTTCTGATGTTCAAGGTAAGTACCTTGATGCCGCTTCTCTCGAAAAGCTAAAGGCATATATCGCAACTGGCGAACTTCGTGTTCGTGCTTCCGCCGCTATCTCTGCTAACTCTGCAACCATTGTTAAAGAAGCTGTTGCTAAGTCCTTGTTGTACTCAGATGTTACCCGTCCCGGTGGCAACATGTACACCACTCGTCGTTATGCCGCATGTATCCGCGACCTCGACTACTACCTCCGCTATGCAACCTATGCAATGCTTGCTGGTGATGCTTCTATCCTTGATGAGCGTGTTCTTAACGGCTTGAAAGAAACCTACAACTCTCTTGGAGTACCTGTAGTTTCGACCATTCAAGCTATTCAAGCAATCAAAGAAGTTGCTGCTAGCATCGTTGGTTCTGACGCTGGTAAGGAATTGGGTGTATACCTTGATTACATCAGCTCTGGCTTGAGCTAATTGCTTGATATGGCGTTAATTGCTATTTATTGATTTTAATAATTAATATTTACAAGGCGGCGGAGGTAGGTAGCTTGGGCTTCCTATCTTGCCGCCAACGCTTATATCAGTCTAGAAATATTTCTTTGAAATTAACTTCTAATTAATCTTTAAATAACTGGCTCTGAAGGAGATCGCCGCTATGCGGAGTTTTAAAATCACTGCTTGTGTACCTAGCCAAACTCGCATTCGTACACAAAGAGAGTTGCAAAATACCTATTTCACGAAGTTAGTGTCTTATGACAACTGGTTCGCTGAACAGCAACGCATTATGAAAATGGGCGGCAAGATTATAAAAGTTGAACTAGCTACAGGCAAGCAAGGCGCAAATACTGGCTTGCTTTAGTTTTTTTCTTATCCCCAAACACACAAAAAAGCAGAAGATTCACATTATGAATCTTCTGCTTTTGTGTTTGGGGTAATCGCCTTGCTTAAAACGATATCTGTAGTCACTTGAATAGCAATCACAAGTCTGTCATACCAATTCACAGAAGTGTCGCCACACTTCTGTGAATTGAAAACCAAACCCTGTCAGGATTTTAAAAGCACAAAATGGCGTAGCCATTTTGTGCCTTGGGATTAACATAAAACCCAGAAGATAGTTGAGTTACTTTGCGACTCAACTATTTTCTGGGTTTTAGCCATATTTGCTTATAGCTATCATAAGGAATACCTTTATGACTTTTTGTAGAAAATATTTCTTTGGGTATATCTAGGAAAAATGTTTATCGTGATACAGTTTTTTCAATGACTTTAAAGTATTGTTACGTTATGTTGACACAGTGACTAATATCTAGTCTAAAGCAACTTCAAAGCGTTAGTTATTGTCATAGTTTAGTGTCATTGATTGATTTGTAAAAGAGGTACTTATGAGTGACTTACCTGTCGAAAAGCAATTTACCCATATGATGTTTTGCCAACAGATCCAAAATATTGATATAGACGCAGCTAAGCAACTGCTAACTGAGCTACATATGCTTTATTTGGGACAGCAAGCCATGATGGTAAAAATTGCTAAGCAAGAATTTTTAGGGGGAATGTAATCTGAATTGCATAAACAATAAAAAAGCAGCGCAATGCGCTGCTTTTTTATTGTTTATGCAGAATTGTTGTTATTGATGCTAGCAAGTTAGGAAAAATCTGATTTGGTTGGTACTTTTCTAATTGAGTTTGATTACGAATGCCACTAAGTACCGCGATCGCTGGAACATGATAAGTTTGGGCTGCAATAATGTCTGCCTCAGTGTCGCCAATCATCCACTGCTGTTCTACCTTTGGCAGATTAGCTTGAGCAGTTTTCATTAATTTGGGTTTGTCTTGCGTATCGACTGTTTTTACATAGTCATCGTCTAAACAAAAAATGCGATCGCTAGGGAAAAAGCGTCTTAAATTATATTTATCAAGTACAGGTTCGAGTTCTCGACGGCGACGCATGGTCATCACAGCAAGATCTATTCCCGATTGCTGGGCTTTTTCCAGTGCTGGGATGGCGCTGTCGATCAGGCGATCATGAGCAAAATAGGGATTTGTATGTACTGTTGCGCGTCGCAGGTGAGCAAAGGCTATGCATTGTTTCTCATCTTCAAAGCCTGATAAATTTGCAATCTCTTTTTCAGGTATTTGCGATCGCTTTAATTCCCAAAACTCTAACTTTGATAAGGTTTTAACTACCTGTTCGGGCTTGCGAATTTTTTCTAAACAGTATAAATAAACTTGGTAATATCGCTCTGACACGTCCATGATTGGACCGTCGAAATCAGTAAATATACGTCTTCTCATAATTCTTTAATATAGAAAAAGTGCGTTTTGCGTACTTTTCTACTCTTTGAGATCAGATGTCCAATCTCCGTAATGGTTCAAGATGTTTTTTATTAAAAATTGGGATTGCTCAGGTATCGATTGAGGGTAGGTAAGCCACATCCCACCAATTTGGCTACCTAAATAATTAAATTCAGTGCTTTCTTGCCAAAATAATTCAGCGTTAACATTTTCAATTTGCTCGATGTGAGATGCGAGCTCCCGATACATAGCTAGAGCAATATCAGGCTTGTAAACAATCTTGCAACGATTAATTACTAATTCCCCGCTAGGCACTTTCTAATTCCTGTCCTAAATCATTTACATCTAAAACAGTACCAACTGGATGTGTGCCAATTATGCAACAGTTAACTTCGTCAATGCACACCTTGCCCCATTGCAAAGCCCAGCGAACAAGTGAAACCCGATTATCGGTCTTCGTTTTCGTTAAAATGTTGCTGATGTGATTATCGACGGTACGCTTGCTGATCGCTAGTTTGATTGCAATATCTTGGTTGGTTAAGCCACCAGCTACTAATTCAATCACTTGCAGCTCTCTTTCAGATAGAGCAATTGATGAGTTTGTAATTACAGTTTGATTTGATTCGGCAGGGTTGGTCATGGTAACGAAAGTGATTTGCGCCAATATTTCAGAATTATACTCATTCTGGCGGTTAACTAATGAGTATAATTTCTTATTCGAGATTGTGTCAATTAATTAAGTTTTTCAAAAGATTGTCTCAGCCATGCTGATACCAAGGAGTAAAAAATCGTTTAAATGTTTATTATCTGTTTAAGCTAGTAAGGATTCTATCCATTTCGGGGGGCTAGGTATGGGATTGCCAAGGCGATCAAGCACAATCCAAGCGACTAAATGCACGAGTAATTGATAGGCAAAGTTACTAAAGATAATGGCTGCGATCGCAAAAATCTGAATTGTCGCAAAATCTGGCTGTTCGAGTGACCCAAAAAGCTGCATCACCCAATTTAGTAGCCCTGTAATCTGCGCGATCGAATAGTTCCAAACGTTTTCACCGATCAAAACTGATGAAAAAGCAAATTGGAAAGCTGTACCAATTGAGCCAATCATTGTTGCAATACTCAATGAACCCGACCAAGGAAAATCTCGTTTCCAAAGATACCCTAATGCGATTCCGACTAGACCATGTGGAACAAGATACTGAATGCTACGGGTTGGTCCCATTAAAATCGCTAGAAGTAATGCGGTTACGACCATCGCCATCCATGCGGCGCGACCATTCCAGCGCAAATAGGCTAAAGCGGTTGGCAACGGAAACAGCATTCTCAGCAATGGACCAAGGGGAAAGTAAGAATTAATGAGAAACAACATGGCGGTGGTGCTAGCCAAAAATGCAGTTTCCACCATTTCGCGAGGATCGGTATGTGGCAATTTGGTCATAGGTTTTCGGATGTTATTTCTTTAGGCGTGGTATCGGGAAACCTGCGGCGCAATCCGTATAGCCAAACTAAGCCAAAGATACCTGCGGCGATCGCAGCTAGACTAATCATCTGTGCGGTGCGAAGCCCACCGACCATTAAGCTGTCGGTACGTAAACCCTCTATCCAAAATCTACCGATGCTGTATGCGATCGCGTAAAACATTGTCACCGTTCCAGTTCTTAGTTTCGGAAATCTTAGGAACGTAAACATTAAAATTCCAAATACACCTAGGTTCCACAGAGATTCATATAAGAATGTGGGATGAAAGTAAGATTCATTAATAAATTCGGGGGGGCGACGATTACAAGGTATCAATAATTTCCAAGGTAAATCAGTAGGGATGCCAAAGGCTACAGAATTAAAAAAGTTACCCCAACGCCCGATTGCTTGCCCCAAGATTACCGCAGGCATAAAGATATCTGCCATCAACCATGTAGAAATTTTTTGGCGCTTACAGAATATAGCTGCTGCGATCGCTCCACCAATAATCGCCCCATGGATAGCAATGCCGCCTTCCCAGATCGCAAAAACTTTGTACCATTCTTGAGCCTGAAAGCGCTGCCATTCAAACAGAACATAGTAAAAACGAGCGCAGGGAATTGCACCAACCACGAGCCAAATCGCCAGATCGCCAACCAGTTCTGGATCAACATTGCGCTTTTCCGCAAGTTTTTGAGCTAGCACTGTTCCCAAAATA
>JANNDZ010000793.1:0-2936 GCA_031378395.1 Pseudanabaena sp. OTE_75_metabat_487_sub | reverse complement strand
ACATAGTAAAATCGCGACGTTATCGAAAATATGGTACGGTCTTAGCTGAATGCTATATGACTCAACTACGGTAATCGCATAATTTTATGGAATGGCATACTACGGACGCACAAAGCCTAGCAATAATCGACAACGAGATTGGTGAACACTCACTTTCACCAGCCGAATATGAAATTGTGCGCCAAGTAATTTATGCCACCGCAGATTTTGAGTATAAAAATCTTGTCAGGTTCTCTGAGCAAGCCTTACAGGCTGGAGCCGCAGCCCTTGCCACCCGTACCACAATTATCGTCGATGTGCCAACCGTACAAGCTGCCATTTTTCCAAAAATTTGTGATACTTTTGCGAATCCCATTTATTGCGGAGTAGAAGCAATCACTCGTCCCCAAAAAGGCAAAACGCAAGCAGCTTGGGGGATCGAGACCTTGGCAAAACGTTATCCAGAAGCTATTTTTGTAATTGGTGAGTCTCAAACAGCATTGGCGACTCTAGTAGATTTGATCGAAATGGAGGATGTCAAGCCTGCGCTGGTGATTGGCACTCCTGCTGGTTTTATTGATACTGATGTCATCAAGTCTCGCTTAAATGATTCGTTAATTCCCCATATTCGCGTCGATGGTCGGAAAGGCAATGCGATCGCGGCGGCAGCCATTTTCAATTCTCTGGTCAGCTTGGCATGGCAAGCCTACGGCAATAAATAATTTAAACAAACACCTTCGGTGTTTGTTTAAATTTCATGACCAGATAATACCTGATAGATTTGCCTCTTGCGTCAGCATTCCCTCAGTGGAGGCATCTGCCATTTTTGATTTACTTAAGTTCGCCTTATAGAAATTCACGCGAGTTAGATCAGAGCCTTGAAGATTGGCACTGGTCAGATCAGCTTCGCTCAGATCCGCATCGCATAGACTAGCTCCATACAAACTCGCAAAGGTCAGATCGACCTCAGAGAGCATCGCTTTATTCAGATTTGCGCCATTGAGACTTGCCCGACTGAGATCGGCACGTTGCAACATAGCTTCATTTAGGTTTGCTCCAAATAACCTTGCATCCCTGAGAATCGCCTCGCTCAGATCGGCTCGATTTAGCTTTGCCTTGCCCATATTTGCTCCTGTAAGTTTGGCGCGAGGCAATTTCGCTTTGTTCAAAATTGCTCCATACAAATTCACGCCATAAAGTCTGGCATCACTAAGATTTGCTTCGCTAAGATCTGCTTCTCCTAAGTCAGCACCACTAAAATTAGCGCTGACGAGATTGGCTCGATAGAGCTTAGCACCATTAAAGTCTGCCCCATTAAGCTTGGCATTGCTTAAGTTTGCACCATAGAGACTGGATTCACTCAGATTTGCGCCACTGAGGTCAGCATGACTCAAGTCAATCCCATTCATATCAGTTCTGCTAAGATTTACTCCCGCAAAGTTGCGACGACCTGCATGGTAGCTATTGATTAGTTCACTTACTTCCATTAAGTTTTCACCATTTTTTAATAAATAATCTCTTCCCCCAAAAAAAGGCGTTAATAATTTATTTGCGCACGGCAAAGCCGCGCACAGATAAATTATTGGAATAAGATATAGCGCACAGCACTATATCTTATTCATTGTTTTCGTCCATTTCTGCTTCCATCGCTTCTAAAATCTCCTGCTCTTGTACAGTAAAATCTTCTTCACTAATATCACCAAGATCGAACTTTAGTTGTAAAGTAGTGAGCCTTTTTTGAAGATTTTCGGTTTTTTCTAACTCAGTAGTCGCCCTTTCTTCGATTTGTTCCGCGATCCAGACTAGTCCATCAAGAGGTGCTGTCAGTAGTTGCCATATCATTGGGAAATGTACTCCTTAATTTCTGATTGCAGGCTTGTCGTACTTTAAGTAACGCAGCATAATTAAAAACCCAGAAACAAGATATGTAACGCCCGCGTAGCAGGCGGTACGTATCTTGAGGTGTTTAATTTTGCATAGCTACTTAGTAAGACAGCCTCATAAACTAAACCTATGTTAAGTGTTGCCTACCAATATGGGGTACGCCCCCTTTTATTTTCACTCGATCCTGAAGCTGCACATCATCTCGCGATCGCTACTTGTCGTCGCATTAGTGAGTCACCAACCCTGCAAGCGATCGCTAAGTCTACCTTTTACTATAGCGATTCGCGACTATCGCAAACCCTTTGGAACCTCGAATTTGAGAATCCCGTCGGCTTAGCGGCAGGTTTTGATAAAAATGCGGAAGCGATCGGCGCATGGGAACATCTGGGATTTGGATTTGCAGAAGTGGGGACGATTACGGCTCATGCTCAGTCTGGCAATCCACAGCCACGTTTGTTTCGCCTGCCCAGCGATCGCGCAGTTTTAAATCGGATGGGTTTTAATAATCGTGGTGCAGCCGCAACGGCGATTGATCTCAAAAAATATTTGCAATCTCATAAGCCAAATATTCCCCTTGGGCTTAATCTCGGCAAATCCAAAATTACTGAGATCGCTGATGCAAAATTTGACTATGCCGAAAGTTTGCGATCGCTCTATGAGTTTGGGGACTATTTCGTGGTCAATGTCAGTTCCCCAAATACGCCCAATTTGCGAGATCTGCAAGCAACTGATCAGTTGTGCGCGATCCTCGCTGAATTAAATCCCATAAATATAGCTAACAAACCAATTTTAGTAAAAATCGCCCCAGACTTAAATGATGCTGACATTGTGGAAGTAGTCAAAGCAAGTCAAGCCTATGGCGTAGCAGGAATTATCGCGACAAACACGACGATTTCACGGCAAAACTTAACGACTACGCATTTGTCCATTACTGGTAAACCCGTCACTGAGGAAGCAGGTGGAATCAGCGGTCAACCTGTACGCGATCGCTCTCTTCAAGTAATCAACCTCATCTGGCAAACAACACAGGGAAGTTTACCGATCATTGGTGTGGGCGGCATGTTTACGGCGGA
>JANNDZ010000719.1:0-1662 GCA_031378395.1 Pseudanabaena sp. OTE_75_metabat_487_sub | reverse complement strand
GTAAGAGATAGCTAGGACAAATCAAAACCCAAATTAATAAAGGCGGAGCTTCGCTCCGCCTTTATTAATTTGGGTTTTATGTCCTGAGCAAGGCATACATTGCTATAGGTTACAACGATGACAATTAATTACTAGACTGTAGGGTAGAAATCAAAGGTCACCTTCCAGCAATTTGCTCTGACAAAAAACTCACATTCTGAATTTTAGCCAAATCCATGCCCACACTGCTAGTCAAAAATATCCATACCTTAGTCACCATGGATTGCGATCGCCGCGAACTCCATAATGCAGCTATATTTGTCAGAGATAATGTAATTGAGCAGGTGGGACTCACTACCGAATTACCCCCAACTGCTGATGAAGTGCTGGACTTACAGGGCAAACATATTGTTCTCCCTGGGCTAGTTAATACCCATCACCATTTTTATCAAGTTCTCACCAAAGTTATCCCCGCTGCTCAAGATTGTACTTTGTTTAATTGGTTGCAAGCTCTATATCCGATCTGGGGACGGCTCACGTCTGAGAGTATCTATGTCAGCGCTCAGATGGCAGCTGCCGAACTAATTCTATCTGGTTGTACGACAGCGAGTGATCATCTTTATATCTATCCCAATGATTGCAAATTGGATGATGAAATCGCAGGAATCCAAGAGATTGGAATGCGATTTCATGCTAGTCGGGGGAGTATGAGCGTTGGTGAAAGCCAAGGTGGACTTCCTCCCGATGCATTAGTTGAGAAAGAAGTAAATATTCTTAAGGACTCGCAAAGACTGATCGAGGAATATCATGATCCTTCACGCTTTGCGATGTTACGGATGACTTTAGCGCCCTGTTCCCCATTCTCTGTCTCCCCAGACTTGATGATCGAGTCAGCAAAAATGGCGCGATCGTATACCAGTGTGAGATTGCATACGCATCTAGCTGAAAACAAATCAGATGTAGACTATAGCCTCGCTAAATTCGGTAAAACCCCTGGAGACTATGCCGAGTCTGTTGGCTGGCTAGGTGATGATGTCTGGCACGCCCATTGTGTAAAGCTGAGTGATGACTCGATCGCAAAATTTGGACGCACAGGGACAGGTGTAGCACATTGCCCTTGCAGCAATACTCGACTAGGTAGTGGCATTGCCCCAATCAGGAAAATGCTGAATCATGGTGTGCCTGTAGGCTTGGGTGTGGATGGTTCGGCATCAAATGATACTGGCAATCTTTTACAAGAAGCTCGCACTGCTTTTTTATTGGCGCGGGTGAATGAATGCGACCCTACATCGATGAGTGCTAGGGAGATTTTAGAAGTCGCGACATTGGGCGGCGCTAGGGTTTTGGGTAGAGACGACATTGGCGCGATCGCACCAAATATGGCGGCAGATTTTATAGCGATCGATATTGAGCGATCGCAATTTGCAGGTGCACATCATGATCTAGTTGCAGCTTTAATATTTTGCCCAGTGCCATCAGTGGACTATAGCTTTATCAATGGTTGTAAAGTAGTTGATCGCGGTCAGTTAACCACGCTTGACTTACCAACGCTGATCGAACGTACTAATAAGATTGCACGTAAGCTAGTTGAGTAGACAAAAAAGGTGGGGCGCAATGCGCTCCACCTTTTTTGTCTGCGAGATATTTTTAGCGCCTTCGGCGCTGAAAATATCAAAATTGGTT
>JANNDZ010000687.1:0-4048 GCA_031378395.1 Pseudanabaena sp. OTE_75_metabat_487_sub | reverse complement strand
GTTCGGAGGGCAAAGCCCTCCGAACCAATTTTGGGTTTTATTAAATTATCATTCCTAAGGCATCCTTACCTTTTTAGGACTACCCAAAGATAAGATGCAGTGCTTTACGCCGCATCTTATCTTTGGGTTAAGGATTGACTTCTTGTTCGCTCCAATTTCCTTGCTCATCGCGTAGATATATCCAGCGATTTTGGGGTGTTCCGCGTAATTCAAGGCGATCAACTTCGATAGGTTGTAGCAATAGCAGACAAAAAGAAGTAAGTGGTTGAGCTGGATCTGGTAGCTCTATCTCTCGAAAATCAACTCTCGGCTCTCTTGGATGCGCCCATGCAAACTGCATTCTGGCTGGTTCCGAGAGCGCTTGCCATGCAGCCGATCGCAATGTTTGTAATTCTAAATCCAAAACTTCGCTATCAATTAAGATTAATTTGCCCAAAATCCGAAATTGCGATCGCGTTTTTGTGAAGTACCAACTCACCTCCGCCCAAGAATTAACCTTAATATGCTCAATCTTCTGACTGCGCAAGTCCGTAACAATTTTTAGACAATCTCGAAAGCGATCGCTATTTTCGATAAAGCCCCGAAATACGACTGTACGGTTGCGTGGACGTTGATCTAAGTCGATCGTGGCAAGCTGTAAAAAACGTGCTTCGGGTTGATTGCGGTGCTGATGTAAACTTCGAGCTAGATGCGATCGCCACATAAAACCATTTGGAAGACTGATGATAGAGTTAAGTTTATCAAACCACTTGTTATAGTCTACCAATGACGAACAACATCCCATTAGCAACATCATATGTGGTGATGTGCTGACCGTTTTTTTCCTTGTAGGTAAAAGTTTTGCCATCGTGGGCAAGTTCTTCGAGAACCATCTAGCCTTTGGTTGGGGCGATCGCAAAACTTCACGAAAACTTCTCTACTACTCAGTTCTCGCCAAAAAAGATTCTTGTCATTGTGAATCAGCATCCGACACATCTGCTGTTATCCTAACGAATCAGATTTTTCAACAATTTATCTAGGGATTAGTATGAAACAACTGAGAAGTACCGCATTTTTCGCATTCACAAAAAAACTGTAAGCCACTTTTTCTGATTTTTTCCCGATCGCCACAAGATGGACAAATATTTTTAATCGCCGTGTTTTTACCACAATCGCTACATTTAAAAAAATAACTGTGAACATAAAGCAATGTCAGATTTGGGCTTTGGCAATGGGAGCAAGTGCTTGTTGAAGCTGAATTTATGGATTTGACGACTGGCTTAAGTTTAATGTCTAGTTTCTGCGTATCGTTAGGAACAACGGGGATAATCTTTTTCTGAGGTGATATTGGTTTGACTTTTGCGATCTGATTTGTGGCTGGAGGAACTTCACGCTCTGAAATTGTTTGAGGTGAATTATTTGCTGGTTTAATATTCGTATTGATTGAAGCTCCTTTAATTTTTGCAGGTTTGTGGTGCGTTAATAAAAACTGACTAATTCTTGGTATCTCATCCTTTGCAAGCTCATAAGGAATCTCCAAACTAAGGCTTAATAAGCTATCTTTCTTTCGATATTCTGTAGCGATCGTCTTAATTTTGTCAGGAATTTGATCAGCTTTACAGACAATATCGAGCTTGTCATTTTTCGGGCGATTGATAATGCCAGAATCAGAAATTGCAACTAGCACATCAATTGGCATTTTTGTAAAATGGGATTGCTTGCCAAAAAGCATCTTATTCAGCAGCGTCTCAACATGATCCTCTAAGTAGTCTTTGAGAAATTTCCCTTGGCGTTGAGCTTGCAAAATTGGTGAGGGCATTCCTTGCCAATCATTAAACCAACGCTTCCACTCACCGAGTTCATTTACCTCAACGCGAGTTGTGACACTTTTGCTCTCAATGATCACCATTCCATAACGGTGAAGTACTAAATGATCGATCTGACAAGCATCCCCTGCTTTTTCAAAACGCAGATTATTGAAAACTAGAAACAGTGGATCATCTTTAAATTCACGGTTGAGATAAAAAGCTAGCTGAGATTCCGCATGGTATCCCGCTTGTTCAAATTTATCATTTGTTTCAATCTTCTCTAATTCTTTAATAATCATTACTTCACAGCCCCCTAGACACTCTTTGCTTAATGCTTTTTACTTTCTAGCACAAAACCATTGTATATGATAAGCAATATTTAGAATCCAAAAAAGAACTGCGGCGCAAAACGCCGCAGTTCTTTTTTGGATTTAACTTGATTGACTACAAATAAAAAAGAGGGAGGATGTGCTTTGCACATCCTCCCTCTTTTTTATTTATTCAGCAGCAGCGGCAGCAGCAGTACGCGCGGCGGCGGCTTCATCAGGATGAATGCCCAAACGAGTTAAGTTAAAGCGTCCGCGATTGTCAACTTCGCGGATCTTGATCAAGACTTCATCGCCGACGGCAACTTCATCTTCCACTTTACCCACACGACCTTCTGCCAATTGGGAAATATGAACCATTCCTTCCTTACCAGGGAGGAACTCCACAAATGCACCAATCGGAATAATGCGAGTGACCTTACCGAGATAGACATCACCAGAACCGACGCGACGGGTCATATTTTCGATGATGCGCTTAGCTTTTAGTGCACCTTCACCACTCATCGAGGAAATCATGACTGTACCATCGTCTTCGATATCGATCTTGGCTCCAGTTTCCTCAGTGATGCCCTTGATGTTCTTACCACCAGGTCCAATAATCATGCCGATTTGTTCAGGATCGATCCGAATTGTGAGCAATCGAGGTGCATAGGGAGAAAGCTGAGGTCTAGGTGCAGAAAGCAATTCCAACATCTTGCCCATGATATGAGCGCGACCAGTCTTGGCTTGCATTACAGCCGAGCGGACTGTATCCATGGAGATGCTAGTGATCTTCATGTCCATTTGCAGGGCAGTGATACCCGTGTCAGTACCCGCAACCTTGAAATCCATGTCACCAAGGAAATCTTCAATGCCTTGG
The DNA here is from genome assembly GCA_031378395.1 of Pseudanabaena sp. OTE_75_metabat_487_sub. Taxonomy (GTDB): domain Bacteria; phylum Cyanobacteriota; class Cyanobacteriia; order Pseudanabaenales; family Pseudanabaenaceae; genus Pseudanabaena. The sequence goes on along the minus strand of JANNDZ010000687.1, from coordinate 1,076 downwards.
ATGTCAGTGAGAATACGAACTTCATCGCCTTCTTTGATCAAGCCCATCGCTACACCACTGACGGGTTTGGTGATCGGTACACCTGCATCCATTAGCGCTAAGGTCGAACCGCAGACTGAACCCATTGAGGTTGAGCCATTAGAGGACAAGACTTCCGATACTAGACGCAGAACATAAGGGAATTCAGCTTTAGATGGTAGTACGGGCAAAAGTGCACGTTCGGCTAATGCACCATGACCAATTTCGCGACGACCAGCCGATCGCATTGGTCTGGCTTCCCCAACCGAGTAGGGCGGAAAGTTGTAGTGGTGCATATAACGCTTCTTCGCGTCAGGATGCAAATCGTCCATTTCCTGAGCATCACCTGGTGTACCAAGGGTGGCGATCGTCAGCACTTGAGTCAATCCGCGATTGAATAGACCACTACCATGGACGCGAGGAATGACACTCACTTCTGTCCAGATGGGGCGCACTTCGTCAAGTTTGCGTCCGTCAATCCGAACGCTTTGCTCAATTACTTGCAAGCGCATCAGCTTTTTGGTGAGTTCCTTGTAAGTAGCGCTAATCACTTTCTTATCAGCGACCAGTTTTACAGGATCTTCATCGGGTAAAGCCGCGATCGCAGCTAAAAGTTCAGCCTTAATAGCATCAAGGTTAGCATCGCGCACATTGCGATCTTTCTCACAACTTGCTACAACTTGAGCAACTTTATCTTTGACCGTATTGGCAATAAAGTTTTCCAAGGTGGAATCGGTTTCGGGGTTGACGATTTCTGGTAGTGCAATCCCTAACTCTTGCAGTAAATCAATTTGAGCTTTGATTAGTTCTAGCACTGCTTCATAACCAAAGTCGATCGCTTCGATCATGTCGGCTTCTGGCAATTGGTTTGCGCCAGCTTCGACCATGATGATGCCTTCGGCTGTACCTGCAACCACTAGGTCGAGGTCTCCTGCTTCTACTTCGGCATAAGTAGGATTGATGATAAATTCATCACCAACTAGACCAACACGAACGCCAGCCATGGGCCCCATGAATGGTAGTCCCGCGATTAGCGCGGCGATCGATGCGCCTGTCAC
>JANNDZ010000675.1:0-5836 GCA_031378395.1 Pseudanabaena sp. OTE_75_metabat_487_sub | reverse complement strand
GCGGGCGCTTTTTCGCTATTTAGTCCTGATCAAACACTTTTCCTAATGAGGCGGGTGGCGTAGTTCTGACTGTATTTAATATCCCTTGTTTAAGCGATCGCGGTAATGCCGATATTAAGCGATCGAGCCATTCTCCCGAAGTCAGCGCTAACATCAAAATCATCAATACAAAAGGAGCAGTATTAAATACCTGCGTTGGCACTTCAGGAATGGCACTCTGAGCGACACTAGCTAAAGATTGCAAAATTCCGAACAGATAGGCTCCCAAGGCTACACGCAAAGGATTCCAACCACCAAAAATGACGATCGCTAAGGCAATCCAGCCATAACCTGCTGTGTGGCGATGGCTCCATCCTGCTTTAAAATCTAGCGAGAAAGCCGCTCCTGCAATCCCCATTAATGCACCACCGAGGAGAGTATAGATGTAACGCATTTTAATCACATTAGTACCTCTGGCAAAGGCGGCGGCTGGTTGTTCGCCCACAGTCCGTAAGATTAAGCCGCCTTGAGTGCGGTAGAAATAGAACCATGAACCAAGAATTAAAATGTAGCTGCTATAAACCAAGAGATCGCTCTGAAATAGCAGTTTCCCCAAAATAGGAATGTTCTCTAAAATAGGAATTTTAAAACTCGGAACCGTAATTCCCTCAACTCTGACAACAGGATTGCCTAAAAAAGAAGATAAATCACTACACATCAATGCCAATACAAATCCAATTGATATTTGCGATTGCTTGAGCGTAATTGCACCAACTGCGACAACTAATGCGATCGCAGCACCCACAAGAGCCGCCGCCGCAAATCCTAAGAGCAAGCTATTTGAGAACTTCGCTACCGCAAAGCCTGTCATCGCTGACATCAAGATTGTCCCTTCAGCAGATAGGTTGATCACGCCAGCCCGTTCGGTAATAGTTTCGCCAATACTGGCAAAAATTAAAGGTGTTGAAGTTGCGATCGCTGTGGCAAGAATTGTGATTATATCCATAGTTTTTATAGCGATAGAGACTAAGAGTGAGCGGATTCTTTAGATAACTTCGCTAAACCTTCGCCAAGAATCGCGAACAGTAGCAATGCACCTTGAATAATCCCAGAAAGTGAAGAATCTAAACTTAGAGATAGCGGTAATTCCAAACTACCAACATTGAGGGAGCTAAATAGAAATGCGATCGGCAAAACCAAAAAGGGATTGTAATTAATCAGCATGACTACTAGCAAAGCTAAAAATCCTAAATTGCTGGAAACATTGGGAATGAGACGATGGAATACAGCAACCACTTGCAAAGATCCAGCGATACCTGCAAATGCACCACAGATGACGAAGCTGCTCAGCATTTGCGCGATCGCAGGAATTCCCAACACATAGGCTGCCCGTAGATTATTACCCACCGCTTTTAGCTTCAAGCCAAAATAAGTGGCTCTAATCGCGATCGCCGTCACAATCAAGGCAAATATAGCGATCGCTAGGGCGATCGGGCTAAAGTCAGTATTAGCAACAGTTGGCAGCGATAAAGCATCACTAAATGGCTCCGTACCACTCATTGAGGCAACTCCCGATCGTTTCCAGGGGCCAAAGACTAGATAAAGTGCTAAGCCCTGTGCGGTGAAGTTCATGCCCAAACCAGCAAAAATCTCGCTGACTTTGCCATAGATATTTAATAGTCCTGTTAGTAAGCCCCATAAGCCACCGCCAACAATGCCAAATAATATTGCCATCGTAATTGCGATCGCAGGGGGAAACCCTTCGGGAATGAGTCTGAGCAATAATGTCGAAGCGATCGCACCTGCCGTAATTTGACCTTCGATACCTAAGTTATATAAACCTGCGGTAAAGGTAAAAATCAATCCGCAGGAGGCAAGTAATAATGGACAAAGAGTAGAAATAACCCTCGCAAAGCGATCGCTACTACCAAAAGCCCCGTTCCACATGCCCATCGCAACTTGAGGTGGTGAGCCACTAGATAGCAAGATCACCGCTGCAATGAACAACAGCGCCACCACGAAAGAACCAATCCGAAAGTAGGCGGCTTTGGGTAATTTTTTGAGAATTTGGAAATTTTGTAAAAAATTTTGTATGGGACTATGCAAACTTTCCTCCGATCGCTTGACCTAGTTTATCTACAGTTAAGGTTTTTGCATCAATAGGCTGTGAGACTTTGCCGCCACAAAATACGAGAATGCGATCGCTATATTGCAAAATCTCATCGAGATCAGAAGACGTGAATAAAATCATCATTCCTTTTTCGCAACGAGCCATCATCTGTTTCCAAATCCATAGGGTGGATTCGATATCTAATCCTCTGGTTGGCTGTTCCATTAATAGTAGATTTAAATGATCTGGCAAAAGTGATATTTGGGTGCGCTGCTGATTACCTCCCGATAATCTCTCAACTTTAGTAGAGGGTTTCCCACGAATATTAAAAGTCTCGATCGCCTGATGGGCAAATTGGCGCGTATCCCGCCAATTGATCAAAAAGCCTGAATGCGATTGGCGCAACATGAAATGCTCATGGATCGATAGACCGCGAATCAATCCATCCTGTAAGCGATCGGCTGGCAAATAACCAATTCCCGCCTTCAAGAAATTACTATAGGCGCGATGAGTCATATCCACATCACTAATACGAATCTTGCCAGCGTTTGGCTTCAGCAATCCTGCACAGGCTAGCAGTAGCAATTGCTGTCCATTGCCTTCCAAGCCTGCCAGCCCGATCACCTCGCCCTCATTAACCGTTAATTTATCAATCTGCAAACTTAGGCGATCGCCATCTATCTGCAAATCCTGAATTACTAAAGCGGGTTCTGTTTGCTGAATGTTTATCTCATGTTTTGCGGGTATGGCTAGCTCACGACCAAACATCATATCCACCAAAGACGATGCTAACTCATTAGATTCTCGACCTTTGACCTCGGCTTCGCCAATTACTTTGCCCTGACGCATCACCATCAGGCGATCGCACAGCTCTTCTACATCTTCTAATTTATGCGAAACAAAAATAATCGATTTCCCGTCCGCAGCCAATTGCTTGACCGCCGTAAATAGAGCCGTTTTTTGGGATGCAGAAATACCTGTAGTTGGCTCATCAAGGATTAAGGTTTTGACTCCAAGAGACAAAAGCCTCAATATTTCTAACTGTTGACGCTCTCCTACTGTCAGATTAGCTAGGCGATCGTTAGGAGGTAAGTCAAAGCCAAAAGTTGCAGATAATTGCCGAAGTTCTCTCATTAAATCAGCACGATTGATACTAGTTTTAGCTCTTTTTTTACCTGTTTTTTTACCTAAAGCGCTTCTTCCTGCCATAAAATTATCAAGTACCGACAGAGAAGGAAAGTCTAAAGGATCTTGATGCAGCATCCCAATCCCTGCGCGGATTGCATCCGCAGGAGTTTTAATATCGACTTCCATTCCATCTAATACGATCTTGCCAGAGTCCTTAGTAATAAATCCACTCAGAACTTTAGATAAGGTACTTTTCCCCGCACCATTTTCACCCAAGATGCCATAAACAGTTCCAGCTTCAACAGTCATGGAAATATCATGATTTGCCTTGACATTCCCAAAGGATTTATAAATATGGCTTAGTTCAACTTTCATGTTTATCCCATAACATCAAGGTGGCGCATAGCGCCACCTTGACATATTTATTTACTAGCGCCCTCAATACCTTGTAGCAAGCTGGTAAAGTACCAAATCTGCTGTGGAGTGGCAGTTTCACCTTCCTTCAGAAAAGGAGTACCATCTTGATAGTTAAGAGGCCCCTTAAAAAGACTGATCTTGCCATCGCCCAAACCAGTAATAAACTCCGTCAAGAACTTGTCACCTTCTGGAGTCAAAGCCTTGCCTTTCTCAAATCCTACGCCTGAAGTGTCTGGATTATTCAAGTCTTTCCAATTAGGCGCTGCGGCAATAAATTCTCCTGTAAATTTCCCATCCTTTGCCTTTTTGGTTTGATCGAGATATGCTGGGCCCCAGTTGTAATAGGGAACTCCGATACAAATTTCTGGAGCAGCATTACAGCCAGTTTTGAGCCCATAGTGGAGATATTTGATTTTCTTGCCAGCTTCAGCAGCTTTCTTTCCTTGCACAGCCACTTCAGGTGTATCGATACCACTCATCACTACATCGAAGCCACTGTTGTAAAAATCATCAGAGACTTTTGTTGGGTCAAGGGTCTGCCCAGGAATATTGAACCAGAAGCCAATCCATACCACCTTAAACTTCAAATCTTCGGGATTCTTTTTGCGGTAAGTTTGCCAACAATACTTAGCTCCCAAATAAGTTGCTGATACTAGTCTACGGGTTTCATCATTGATTAATGGTCCCACAAAGCCGATTTTGCCTGTCTCTGAATTGAGAGCCGCCGCACATCCAGAAATCATTCTGCCATACTCAATTTGAGGCATGACGTTGCTAACGTTCTTCTGATTTTTAAAATTTTTGCCTTCTTTCCAAGCATAGTCGCCGCTTGCATGAATTACAGACACATTAGGATGCTTTTTCGCAGTTTCTAGAGCATCATCTTTAAAATCATCAGAATTGAAAACTACTAGTTTTGCGCCCTTAGCGATGAGATCGTCAGCTACCTGAGAAGCTTTGACGTTTGGGCGATCGCCTGGGTTGACTTTATCTACATAGTCAAACTGGATACCAGATTGCTTCTCCATTACATATTTTGAGGCTTCGTAATGACCTTGGTTCCAACCAGAATCATTTTTTGGCCCAACTAAAATCATTGCTGCTTTAAATTCTTTCGCATCTGGAGCAGTAGTAGTTGCCGCAGTAGTTGCCGCAGTGGTTGAAGCTGTAGGAGCGATGGGAGTACTGTTACAAGCTCCAGTGAGCATTCCTACCAACGTGGCAGCCCATACGTGCTTGATAGAAACGATAGAAGAAACTCTATTAGTGATTATTCCCATGAATTAATGTGATTATATTTTAGATATTTCATACCTTTTTACTATTGTATTTAAGGCGATCGCCCATTAGATAAAGGTATTGCTAATTACAGTTTTTGCAACGCTTTACATGAAGCCAAGGAACAAGAAATTTGTTAAAAGTGAAGCAAAGCCCCACTTTTAACAAATTTCTTATGATTATCTTGCTCACGGATTTCTGTGAGTAATAACATATGTTAATTATTATCTCTTGTTTAGGTATATGCATCTTCCAATTCTCTATTCTTTCAGGCGTTGTCCCTATGCAATTCGCGCAAGAATGGCTCTTGCTTATGCTGGTGTTAGCTATGAACTTAGAGAAGTTTCTTTAAAAAATAAACCCAAAGAGATGCTTGATATTTCGCCAAAGGGAACCACGCCAGTGATGCAGTTTTTTACGGAGAAAGATTTTATTGTTGTAGAAGAAAGTCTCGATATTATGAATTGGGCTCTAGAGCAGCACGATCCACTCAATTGGAGAGATTTGCCAGAGCAGTCTATAGCGATCGCAAAACAGCTTATTCATACAAATGATCGCGAGTTTAAACTTGCTCTTGATCGCTATAAGTACCCAAACCGATTCCCTGAAAAATCGCAGGAAGCATATCGCCAACAAGCAGAAGAATTTCTCCAAGTTTTAGAACTTCAACTTCAGCCGCGATCGCTAAATGGTGAAGCTCATGCTTTTTTAATTAGCGATCGACAAACTCTCGCTGATATTGCGATTTTTCCTTTTGTAAGACAGCTCGCCTATGTGGATATAGATTGGTTCCTATCGAGTTCTTATGAGCGTCTGCAACAGTGGTTAAAATGGCATGAAACTAGCACAATATTTGAACTTGTGATGCAAAAGTTTCCAGTATGGACATCCGATCAAGAAGCGATCGTGATTACTCCTTAAAAC
>JANNDZ010000674.1:0-4782 GCA_031378395.1 Pseudanabaena sp. OTE_75_metabat_487_sub | reverse complement strand
GCGGGCGCTTTTTCGCTATTTGATTTATTGCGATCGCACGTTATTGTCTTTGATATATCTTAATAGCGATCGCTCGATATCTTTGATATTAATTGGCTTGCTCATATAGTCATCCATTCCTGCGCTCATACAGGCTTCATAGTCTTCTGGCATAGCATCAGCCGTCAGGGCAATAATCCAAGGCTGTGTCGCCAATGATGAACTTTGACGAATTGCTCTAGTTGCAGTTAGTCCATCCATTACAGGCATCTGCACATCCATGAATATGATGTCATAGACTGTATCAGAATCTTGATTATTAAAAATCGCCACGCATTCACTGCCATCATTAACCACATCCGCTTGACAGCCTAGTTTCTGGAGCATTAGGACAATTATTTTTTGATTGAGAATATTATCTTCAACGATCAAAATTTTAAGAGGAAACTGCTCAAAACTAATTTTATTCTTATCAGGTAAAAAAGAACTAGATTTATTAGCTGGTTCAATAGTCTGAGTTACCGCAATTACTGGTAAGACGATCGTGAAATGGAAAGTGGAGCCTTGAGTATTATCGCTAGATCTGATTACCCAATCTGATGGAGGATTGCCACCGACATGACCTCGACTTTCTACCCAGATCGTTCCGCCCATGAGTTCTACAAGTCGTTTTGAGATTGCTAAGCCCAGTCCAGTACCACCAAACTGACGATTGATCGAGGCATCGGCTTGAGTAAAAGGTTTAAAAAGCTTATCGATGCTAACGCGATTGATGCCAATCCCTGTATCTGCGATCGAGAATCTAAATTCGTAGGTGCTAGCTGTTATAAACTTACGGTTATAGCTGATGGAAATATAGCCTTGTTCAGTAAACTTAATCGCATTACCAATTAGGTTGATCAGGATTTGTCGCAGCCGTGAGCTGTCTCCTAAGACAGTAGTTGGGTTTATACTATTAACGTGGCATTGCAGATTAATACTTTTGTCAGAAGCCTGTTTGTTTAAGAGATTACAAACAGCATTGATCGTATCTTCAAAGTTAAATTTTTTCTGCTCTAGCTGGAGATTTCCAGATTCAATTTTCGAGAAGTCGAGAATGTCATTAATTAAAGTTAACAGCGCATCTCCACTATCTAAAATAATTTGCACAAAGTCCTTTTGTTCATCTCTTAATGGTGTAGCAGCTAGCAGTTGCGCCATGCCAAGAACTCCATTCATCGGGGTGCGGATTTCATGGCTCATATTGGCAAGAAATTCGCTCTTAGCTTTATTGGCGGCTTCGGCTAGTTCTTTAGCTTTCTCTAAGGCGATTTCTGTTTGTTTGCGTTCAGCTAGCTCTAGTTGTAATTGTTGATAGAGGTTGACTTGTTGGATTGCGATCGCAAGTTGATTTGCGATCGTCTGGGTCAATTCAATCTCATGATCTTCCCAAACACATGGCTTCATCCGTCTGCGAATCGTAAAGCTACCCCATACTTTTTCGTTCACAATTATTGGAACTAACACCCAAGCTCCAGATTTCTTTTTCGCTAATTCACTATTGATTTCATCTTCGATCGTATCGGTATCACTAACTTGGACAATCTCTTTATTTTTAAGTCTTGTGGCAAAAGGGTTGTCTTGATCAGGAATTTCTAATCCAATAGTGTCAAGGGTTTCTGGTTTATATCGAAAGATGGAGACATATTTCCAAACTCTTTTCTCGTCAATATATTTGACAATAGCTGATTGTTCTAAATTTAATAAATTTGCGATCGCGTTAGTAGCAGAATTAAATACAAATTCTAAATCAAGTGAGCTACGAATTGTTTGAATAAACTGGTTGAGCATTTGCTCTCGTTGAATACTCTCTTGTAAAGATTGTTCAGAGCGTTTACGTTGTGTAATATCTCTGCAAATGCAAAATTGGAAAATACTATTATCCCAATCAATAGAATTGGCACTGATCTCAACATCGCAGATCGATCCATCTTTTTTACGGTGTTGAGTTTCAAACAGCACTTTTCGCTTAAGTTTAAAATCTTGAATTCCCCTGTTTAACTCTTCTCTTGTCCATCTCACATCAATATCATGAATACTGAGGTTAGTTATTTCTTCTAGAGAATAACCTAGCATCGTTGCGAAACTTGAATTGCTCTCGACAAGATTACCCGCATCATCTAAGATCATAATTCCATCAAAAGAATTACTAAAAAGTGCTTTATTACGGATTAATTCTTTCTCAAGGGTGATTTCTATCTGTTTGCGATCACTAATATCTGAGACAACTCCATACCAAGCCGTATCTCCATTTTTACGGCGCTCTGGACGGAGATCAGCGCGTAGCCATTTAAGCTTGCCTGATGGGGTAATGATTCGCCATTCATGCTGAAAGGTCGATAAAGCCTCAAAACTAATCCCAACAGCTTCCCAAAAATTTGCTATATCGTCAGGGTGAATCTGCTCAAAACAAAGTTGAGGATTTTGCATGACTTGAGCGATTTTTAACTCATGAATCTCCGCATTGGCTGCACTTAAATATTCAAAATAAGCAGAGCCATCTTTGCGTTGCACAAAAATTTCGATAATCACTGGAGAAGACAATGCGATTTTTTGGAGTTTCTCTTCATGTGCGCGTAAGGCTTCTTCAGCCCGACGGCGATCGCTAATATCATGCACAACGACAACAGCAGAATCATTGTCTATTGGAACTACGCGAATTTCTTCATAATGCACTCCGTCATCAGCTTGAAAGATTTGCTCAATAGTCTGCATCTCTCCAGTAAAAACTGCCTGCCGAATTACTTGGATTTTATTTGTCGCAATCTCTAATGGCAAGAGTTCTACAAGATTCTTACCTACTGGATTAATATGATTGGGAAATAGATTATAAGCAGTTTTTTCATGTTTTGAGTCCAAACAAATACCATCTATATTGACTAAGTTGATAATGTCTGGAATCGCATTTAATATTGAACGCAACTTATACTCACTAGCTTGAGCATCAGCAGTCTTATCTTCGACCTGTTGCTCTAGTGAACCATTCAGGGCTTGAAGATTTTGATAGACTTCAGCTTGTTGAATTGCGATCGCTAATTGCACCGATAATTGCTGGAGCAATTTGATTTCACATTCTGACCAATCACGGGTCGCAGCACATTGATGAACAATGAGTAATCCCCATAAAGTTTGATTGTTCTGGCGATTATTTGGTTGATGATTAGAAGCAAAACTATTGCTTAAAGGTTCAGCTAATAGAATTGGTAAAACCACATTTGCCTGAACCTGAAAGCCATCCAACATCTGCACATGACATTCCGAAAAACCAGCACTATGTATATCAGAATTGGCAAAAATCTGACCATCAAGATAGGCATTTACCTGATCTTCTGAAGGATGTACACAGAGATCATCAGCCCCAAAGTCTAAACAAGCAGGAAAAGGCGGAACGACTGCCTCAGCAATAATTCTGCGGCTTAGATCCTCATCAAATTTATAAATAAGCGTGCGATCGGTTTGGAGAAATTTACTAATTTCTTGAACCACGGTCTGACAAATATCTTCTAGATTAATAAATTGACTAATATTTAGAGCTATTTGAGAAACTAGCTCTTCTCGTCTGCGAGACATCTCTAGTTGGCGGTTTAGGCTAAGGTATTCAAGTAAGCTACAGATACTCCGTTGTAATGAATATTTGGTAATATCATCTTTAATCAAATAGTCATACGCCCCCAAACGCATTGCGCTCACTGCATTTCTTGCGTCTTCACTCACTGTAAACATGATTACTGGAAGCTTGAGATCTAATATCTGTTTACTTGCAGAATTCTGAATATCGGCACGAATAATCTCGACTAAGTCTATGCCATTACCATCAGGCAAACCGATGTCAATTAATACAACATTAGGGCTTTGCGATCGCCATATTTCCAATCCTTGCTGAAGAGTTTCAGCTTCTAAAATACGATAGCTATTTTCGGGATCACACTCGATATAGTGACGACATAGCAGGCGATCGCTTTCATTATCATCGACTATCAAAATAGTTTTCGCATTAAACATGGCTTAAAAACTCATTTCGCAAGATTTTACCACGAAATTTACCAAATTTTAAGGGATTTTAATGTGGTTTTACCGTATAGTCATCAAGAATTTCTCTTCCTCTCCGAGTCAATGTTTCAGAGCCTTCAAGCATGAGCAAGTATTGTCCGCGATCTAAACAACTACGGCAGGAAATCGACAAGCTGATTTTAAAAAACCAGCCATATAAAGTACCAATTACACCACCAATGAAGATCCCAATCAGTCCAGAGGTTGAGGCGATCGTTAATAAAGCCTGATGCCATTCAAGATTGGGCAATTTGATATTGAAGATCAGATACAAGATCACGCCCATTACGGTGCTAATTACGCCTACCCAAAACATTCCGCGTTTGGCATAGCGCCATGCGGTGTAAGTGGGATTAAATAAGCCCACACTATCGGGGCTGCTGTAACCTTTGCCGACCAGCGCAAGATGCTCTGGCGAGATGCCATGACATTGAAGCAATCGATATGCTTCAAAAGCTGAAGATTCGTCAGGTAAGACAGCAATCATCAGCCGAGAATGTTTTGATCTGGTGTGAGTCACAAGTGAGGCCTGCTATCAACTGAGTGTTTGAGTCAGAACGTAGAAATATGTCTTTCTAGATTCTACAAAATTTCAGCCGATTAAAGTCATTTCTTAAAGTTAAATACAAACTCCAAAGAAAAAATCTCACTTGGTGACGCTTTTTATAGCTGCCAAACCAAGAAAGAGTTGCGGCTCAAAGCTCTGTAAAACCC
>JANNDZ010000655.1:0-1878 GCA_031378395.1 Pseudanabaena sp. OTE_75_metabat_487_sub | reverse complement strand
AGTTGCTCCGCAGCCTTCTCTACATCTGCTTTGATTTCTTCGCTTTGATTGAGCACGTTTTTAAGAGGAACTGTTTTGACACTTATTGAACTATCAAATGCATCTGAACTAGCTTTCATCTCATTATCCATATCGCTTTTCCTCCGCCAATAAAATCAAAGTGGATCTTCTGGGATTCTTACTAAGTGTCATTTACAAATACTATCGTAGTTATTCTGTTGTTAAAATCGTGGTTTAGTTACGTATAAATTGTATGAGTTGCATGAAAACACAACAAATCTTTACAGTAAAATAATCGGCTATGCAAAGCACAGCTAATCATTTCTTGTTTTTTGTGTTGCGATCGCGAGTCTCGTCAAGCTACTGAATTTTTGACACTATTTGACCAATAAGCACCAAAAGCCCTAATGCTCTCCGAAAGTAATTAACTCCTTGAAATAATTCTTCCCAAGCCCAAGTAAACAGAGAACCAAAAGCGATCGCCTCTAATCCAATACTAACTTTGCCTGTTGTAAAGATTAGCCGCAATAGACTAGCCGCAATCCAGACTATGAGGGGCAAGTTCGGCATTTGAGCGAGAACGACTTTGCCTTCGCGATCGCGAAATATTTTGTCAATCAATGTATTTCCCAAGTGTTTGATTTTATTACAAATATATATGTTGAGACACTGAGGCTCTGATTAGAGTTAATATGTATCATAACGAATTATAAATAGGAACTCATTACTATCTCTAAGCGATCCTTAAAAGCCTCACTATCAGGAATTAAACAAGCTAAGCAGCAGTTTAATAGTAAAGGTTGGACTCAAGAGTATCTTGCCATTGAAGTGGGTGTCAAAACACGTCAACCGATTTATCGTTTTTTTGCAGGGAAAGCAGTTGAGCGGTTTACCTTTTTTGAAATTTGTGCAAAATTAGATTTGGATTGGCGAGAGATTGCTGACAATCCACCAGCGGAACCTAAAGATACTACTGCTGATGAACTTACGGTAGCTTCTAAGAGTTCTAATCTTGTGCTACAGTCCCTTCACTTCCTATCGTTCCTGTAGATGTTGATCAACGACATTATGGACTTAATGAAAGCGTTCACCAGTATTGCGCTGAACGAGCTGCCCAAATCTTAGAGCGCAATCTCAACGAGCTGCGTTTGATTACTTGCAATTTAGACGGTGGATGTTCTCTTGCAGCAATCCACAATGGTCAGATCATTGATACGGCTAAAGGATTCACGCCTTTAGAAGGTTTGATGATTGATTATAGCTCTGGCTCAATTGACCCAAGTGTTTTGAGTGAAATGATGCGGCAAGATAACAACACTGATGATTCTTCAAAACGAGAAGTGGTTAAAGAATCGAATTTAATGGATGTTGCTCAAGCGTCAGAAGACCCGCGATCAGTCGCATCTGAGATTGAAACGGATAATTCTAGAGCAAAACAAGCCTTGGATATTTACATTCAGCGTTTGCGATCGTGCCTTGGTTCCATGTTAATGAGTTTAGGTGGTATGGATGGTTTGGTATTTACAGCTGAATTAAGTGAGAATTCGGAGATTATCCGCGAACTCATTTGTCAATCTTTGAAGTTTCTAGGATTAAAACTTGACTTAGAACAAAATCAAAGCGATCCAATAGATTCAGACATTGCCACAACGGATTCTAAAGTGCGCGTGTTGGTGATTCAGCCTCAAGAAGCCTAGAGTTTTTTACTCCGAAAAAACTTTTCAAGCACACTCTTAATCGGCAACTTAGTTAAGACAAGCTAGTATGGATAATGTTCCTATACTGAAAACTATCTTAGTGATAGCCATTGAGAGATAATAGGTAAGCAATACAAAGGCTTACTAGTACAGTAAGAAAGAGATTCTTTTTGATCGTAAT
>JANNDZ010000644.1:0-10240 GCA_031378395.1 Pseudanabaena sp. OTE_75_metabat_487_sub | reverse complement strand
GGCCTTTTTGTTTTCTCTTGTTTCTTTTTATATTTTCCTCATTTATTTTACCCCCTCCCCCCTTTTTATTTTGTGGTGGTTGTCTTTCCCACGCGCCACTGGGAAGAGAGTATGTGGAATTCTTGCGATAAATTAAATCATAAAGCTTACATGATAAGCTCCTAGCTATAGATAAAGCATCTCCGTTTTGATCGCAGTCAGTGTAGTCTTGTGGAGTTAAATCAATGGCATGGCGTTTTCTCGTTTTGTTAGTGACGACATTTGTACTTTCCTGCTTTTCTGGTGTGGCAAGTTCTGAACCGATCGCACCATCTTCAACACCATCGGTAGAGTCAAAGTCGCAGGATGCAGAAAGTTTAATCGTTCAAGGTACGCAGCAACTTGATAATTACTTTTTGGATGAAGCCAAGGTATCGGCAGAGAAAGCCTTGGCATTATCTCGTGATCGCAAGGATCGGCTGGGTGAAGGTAAGGCTTTGGTGCTGTTGGGTAATGTTGCTTACAAGCTCTATGACAGTAACGATCACGCGACGGAGTTGGCTAATCAGGGACTTGCGATCGCAAGGGAGGTCAAGGATGAGGCATTGGAGGCGAGGGCGCTACTATTGCTGTCTGATACCATGACTTCAGATGAGAATGATAAAAAGCTGGAGCAAACTCAACGTGCCTTGGAATTGGCGAGACAAGCCAAAGATCGCAAACTTGAAGCAGAAGTTTTGATTGCATTGAGCGATCTTGCCAATAACCGCGAAGAGTACGAAAAAGTTAGTGATCTGGTACAGCAAGCTTTGACGATCGCAAAAAGTGCTGGCGATCACAGTATGGAATTTAGAGCAGTAGCACGTTTGGGTAATCTGCAAAAACTCGACAAAGAATACGATCGCGCATTGGAATTCTATAATCAAGCTGTGGAGATCGCTCGCAGTTACGGTAATCGCTACGATGAAGCCGTGATTCTTGCTTACAATCTTTCCAATTTATATGGGGAGTTAAAATATATACCTAAGAAAGTGGAATACAAGCAGAAGGCTTTGCAGACAGCACAACAGGCAAAAAATCGTAGATTAGAAGCAAATTACTTAGTTGAATTAGGTGCTATTTATTACGATGATTTGAAAGACTATGACAAGGCTTTAGAACTCTGGCAAAAGGCGATCGCTATAGCCAAAGATGCTAAGGCTGGCAGTTCTCAAGCGAATGCTTTGAAGAATATCGGCATGTATTATATGTTTGAGAAGAAGGACTATAATAAGGCGATCGCGGTTTTTCAAGAGGGATTAGAGGTTGCGAGAGCTTATAGCGATCGGTCATGGGAATCAAATATTTTAGGAAGGATCGGGCAAGCATACAAACTACTTGGTGATCAGAAGCAAGCACTCTCTTTCTATCAAAAATCCTATCAAATCGGTTTTATCAATGACAAACGGAATTGCACTGCTGATAATACAACGGCTTTAGCCTATGCCTATGCGAAATTAGAAGATAAGCAGAAAGGTTTAGAACTTTTGCAACAAGCGATCGCAATCGAACAGAAGTCACAAAATCGTTCCTGCGAACTCAAGGTTATGAGCGATCTTGCGAATACTTACAGTAATTCAGGTCAAACGAAACTTGCGATCGCTACTTACCAGCAGGGACTGACCCTTGCAAGAGGTCTAAAAGACAGAAAGCTAGAGGATGGGATGCTGCGGTCGATTGGTTATGATTATTATGTCAATCTCAAAGACTACGATCAGGGCAGAAACTATTATCAACAAAGCTTAACAGTTGCGAAAGAACTCGGCAACCGACAGTTTACGGCTAGCAGTCTTTTTCATCTGGCTAACATGGACAAAGCCCAAAAGCTTTATCAGCCAGCTATTGACAAATATCAACAGTCTCTTGTAATTACCCGCGCAAGGCGTGACTTCTCGCGTGAGATTGAGATTTTGCAAGCCATGAGCGAAATCTATGCTGAGACTAATGCTCCACAACAAGCAGAGTCTCTCTTAGATCGATTGATCGCCATTGCCAAGAAATCCCGCGATCCTAATCTTTTAATCGAGCGGGCAAATGAAAAAATTGGCAATGCTGAAGCTAAAAATGCCTTTAAATTACTGAAAAGCGCGATCTCGATCGCCCGCGAAACTAGCGATAAATCTGAAGAAGGTAGAGCGCTATTAGTTCTAGGTAACTTCCATTTTTTAAGAAGTGAATATCAGCAGTCACTAGAAGTATTAAAGCAAAGTTTAACGATCGCGAAACAACTCAAAAATCGTTTCTCAGAAGCTCTCAATATGTTTCTCATTGGTGGAAGCTATAGTCAGTTAGGAGAAAATAAACAGGCGATCGAATACCTAAATACTGCACTTTCTCTATTTCGCGAAGAGAAAAATCATTCTTTTGAGGGACAGACTTTAGCTATTCTCAGTTTATCCTATACAAATAGCCAACAACCTCGTAAGGGATTAGAATTAGCACAACAGTCTCTCAAGATTGCCCAAGAGACAAAAGAGGCTCTATTCCAAACGAGTTCAATCTTAGCCTTGGCTCTAGCTCATAACGGTTTAAACGATCTACGTCAAGCATACGAGCTAGCTCAACAGGCTTTCGCTTTCGCCCAAGAGTACAAAAATCCTCTCGTACAATTGCAAGCTATTGCTGTACAAGCAGGAATCTTTAGCGGTCTAGGTGACAATCGCAAAGCTCTTGACTATGAAATGCAAGGATTAGCGATCGCTCGGCAAATGCAAAATACCGATCTGGAAGCTAGTTCTCTATCGTCAATTGCCAACCTCTATAAATCTCTCAACGAACCAGCTAAGGCTTTAGACTATGCCGAGAAAGCGCTTGCCTTGGCGGAAACTAGTCAAGATTTCAGAAATAAAGTCTCGGCGAGGAGAAGACTAGCGGGGATTTATGCATCTCAGAAAAACTACGATCGCGCGATTACATTGACCAATGAAGCTCAAGCGATCGCCGATAAACTCGAAGCCACAGAAAGCAATCGTTTGATTAAACGCCGTTCATTGACTTTCTTAGCCTATATCGATCGCAAACTCGGCAAACTCGAAACAGCTAAAGCCTATTTAGAAGAAGATCTAGCTATTCCCCAACCAACCGATCAAGAACCAGATCCTGATTGGGGAATTGGCACAAAACTTGAACTAGCAAGGGTTTATCGCGATCTCAAACAGCCCAGTAAATCTGCGCCTCTCTATCAAGAAGTCATCGCCAATACTGAATCCAAACGTAAAAATATTCGCACCCTCTCCGCCGATCTCCAAAAATCCTTTGTCCAAGACACCATCGATCTTGACAACACCCCCCGTGAAGCCCTATATCGCGAATATGCCTCAGTACTTCTATCCCTCGATCGCATTGCCGAAGCCCAACAAGTACTCGACCTACTCAAAGTCCAAGAGCTAGCCAAATTTGTCCAAACCTCACGAAGCGTCGTCGATGGATTTGCACCTAGCTCTACAGCAAGTCCCGTTCAAGGCGATCGTAAGTATTACGAGCAACTCCTCGCAACCGCAGTCAGTGACGGTAAAGAATTGGACGAATTGCGAAAAATCCCTACAGATCAGCGCCCCAACGAGAAAAAGCAACGCCTCACTGAACTAGCGAAACGAGAAACAGAACTTAATACCTATTTCAATAAATTTATCGATTCCCCAGAGGTAACAGCCACAGTTGAGAAATTGAACCGCGTCTCCAATGTTCGCAATATCAACCTCGATAGCATCAAACAAGTTAGCAATACATTGAAAAAGATTCCTAATTCAGTAATGCTATACCCATTAATTCTCGAAGACCGCATCGAACTGATCTTAACTACTGCCGACGCACCACCAATCCACCGTACCGTCAAAATTTCTCGCAGTGACTTAAGCAAAAAAATATTGCAGTTTCTTAGTGATGTCCGCGATCGTCGATCTGAAGATGTGAAACAGTCATCCAAAGAGCTATACGACATCATCATTCGCCCAATTGAATCTGACCTTAAGCAAGCAGGTGCAAAAAACATTATCTATGCTCCCGATGGATTATTGCGCTACGTTCCCATCTCCGCCCTCTATGATGGTAAACAATGGCTAGTCGAGCGCTATGCCACTAACATTATCACAGCCAATAATCTCACCAATCTCGAACCCAAAATCAGTAGAAACTTTCGAGTTTTGGCCGGAGCCTTCCCACCACAAGATGTTAGCTTTACAGTTGACGGTAAAGCTTATCCTTTTCAGGGACTAAAATCAGCAACCATTGAGGTAAACCAAATTGCCAAAAATTTCCCCAACACCACCAAATTAATTGGCGCATCATTTAAGCGATCGGACACCGAAAAGCAAATGAGCGAGAACAATTTTGGGATTGTGCATCTAGCCACCCATGGGAAGTTTATCCCAGATGCACCCCAAAATTCTTTTATCATTTTCGGTGATGGGGAGTCGATTAAGCTCAAAGATGTCCGCAATTGGTCTTTAAAAAATGTCGATCTAGTAGTATTAAGTGCCTGTCAAACTGCGCTCGGCAGTATCAAAGAAAATAGCGAAGGTGTAGAAGTTGTCGGTTTAGGATTTTATCTGACTGAAAGTGGAGCTAAAGCTGCGATCGCGACTCTATGGAAAATCGATGATGCTGGCACTGAAGCTTTAATGGGGCGATTTTATGCCAAACTGTCT
This sequence comes from Pseudanabaena sp. OTE_75_metabat_487_sub, assembly GCA_031378395.1. GTDB lineage: Bacteria > Cyanobacteriota > Cyanobacteriia > Pseudanabaenales > Pseudanabaenaceae > Pseudanabaena. Next base: position 5,576 of record JANNDZ010000644.1, on the reverse strand, counting down.
CAAGCAGATTTACCATCTGTCGAGGTACTCCGCCAAGCGCAAATTGACATGATTCGCACCCAAAATAGTAGTAGTGATTATTCCCATCCCTTCTACTGGGCTCCATTTATTTTGATTGGCAATGGATTCTAACAATGGCTCATAAAGATGGTTCGCAAAGCGAACCATCTTTATGAAAACAAGCTTAATTTAGAAGTGGGAGAGTTCAGAAATAAGTTTGCTCTTTCCAGAACAGATGGTGATACTTGAATTTGCTTAAGCATCACCAATCCCTCATCTACAAATGATTGACATAGAGCCGCATTGTTACCTTTGTTAAAAGTCGTCTCATAAAAAACTTCGCGAATACCCGCCGATACCACTAACTTTAAGCAAGAAATACATGGTTCTAAAGTCACATAAATACTCGCGCCATCGGTGGAAATTCCATGTTTAGCTGCTTGCGCGATCGCATTGGCTTCTGCATGAACTGCCCTTGAGGGAAAATCTTTGTTAACAGTGCAATCCTTCATATCTGGATAGCAATAACCTTGTGTAGTGCAATGCACTGAGCCTGAGGGTGAACCATTGTAACCTGTAGCAAGTACCTGCCTATCTTTGACAATTACTGCACCCACGGGGAAAGCTAGACAGGTTGATCGCATAGCAGCAAGCTTGGTCAGCAGCATAAAGTATTCATCCCATGTGGGGCGTTGCTGAAATGTGGCATTTTCGATCAATTCGGGCATAGGTAATAAAGAACTATTTGACTTTAGTTATAGCGCAAAGCGCTGTAGCTAAAAACAAAACAAAGGATTCTGACGAATTAAGGCTCCTCAATTTTGGAGTTTTTTCTCTAATTTCTGACTAGCTTGAGACAGAGAGAAACAGAACATCCAATAAATTAGAGCGACAAATAAATAAACTTCAGCATAGCGACCAATAAACTCTGGCTGTGATAAGACAGTGCGGGAAACACCCATCAAATCCACTAGACCAACGATCGCAACCAGTGAAGTATCCTTAAACAAGCCAATAAACTGACCAACGATCGCAGGGATCGAAGCTTTTAGAGCTTGAGGTAAAACAATTAAAGTGATCGTTAAGGGGATATTCAATCCCAAGGCTCTGGCAGCTTCTGCTTGCCCTTTAGGAAGTGACTGCAAGCCGCCGCGCACATTTTCGGCAAGATAAGCGGCACTGAAAAACACAAAAGCAGCGATCGCCCTCAATACGCGATCTATCTCTAAACCTGCTGGTAAAAATAGAGGCAACATTACTTGCGCCATAAACAGAATGCCAATTAGTGGCAATCCGCGCACAACTTCAATATAGAAGACACAAAACCATTTGATTAGGGGCAATGTACTCTGTCTTCCTAACGCAAGTAAAACTCCTAAAGGGAAAGAAAAGAAAATCCCTGAGATCGCTACAATCAGAGTCAAAACTAGTCCATTCCAAGCATTAACATCAACAGCAGTTAGTCCTAGATTCCCACCAATCAGCCATATTGAAATTGGTAAAGATAAAAGCCATGCGATCGCCAAAAATATGGAACTTGATTCAAAGCGTTTGGATTGTTGACCAATTACGAAACCGATGGCGATCGCACCGCTAATTGCTAAAGTCAAGATTTTCGAGATGCCATCAACAGGTAGCAGGATCGCTAGCGCGATCGATACTGAACTAATTGAGATCGCTACTGTGCGACTAAATCTGCCCCATAGTCCCCATGAGATACCTGTAAGACTTCCCGCGATCGCCAAAACACCCCACAATCGCCAAAACTCTTCGACAGGATAAAGTCCAACTAGAAACAGTCGCAAATTACTACTCACCACCGACCATTGAGCTTGAGTTGTTGCCCAAAGCCAGACATTACTGACAAGCTGATAAAGCAAATATAGGCAAACAAATGTCAGTAAGCTATTAAACCAACTACTAAATAGATTCTTTTTTGCCCATTGCCAAGGACTTTGCGAACTTTGTGGCGGCAGTGCAACTGGATTTTGCGTCATAGGGCGGCATCTATAAAAGAGCTTGAAAAACTTAAGGACGACATGATCAACATACCGTCCTTAGATTATGCACTTTTATCACAAAAAAGAAGAGAGGCGCAAATCGCCTCTCTTAACTTTATTTAGAATTCTCAGAAGCAGGATCGCCCTTGTAGGGCTGCTCACCTGTAGCAGGAAAATCATCCTTACTTGGGGTGAAAATTTTGGCGATCGCATCGCTCACATATTCCACCATATTCGTTAGTTTCTTTACTAGACCGTTCATACCGATCACCCTCAAAGGAATCTCTAGAGAACTTGACTTAGGATTTAATTCAGGATCTTTTCCTGACTTGTGTATATCGTAATACCAAATATTGTTAGCGATCGCTAATTTTAATCTGGCTTAACAATTGTTTGAGTTTCGACACAGGTTCAGATTTATAGCACTGTGATAATTTGCGCTTCTAAGGAGACTTAATCATGAGCGTTACTCTTGACACAGTTTTGTTCGGCGTTAGCTTGAGTGCGATGTGACATAGAGGCGTTAGTGTTCCTTCAGAAAGGTCGTAGAGGCATCCACTATATGTCGTTTTTCCTTCTTGGAATTTGGGGTTTTCAAAATCAATCTTTATCTTCTCTGCGAGGATTTTAGAATAGCTCAAAGCCTTCTCTTGTGAAAATGCGGACTCATAGGGAATTAGCGTTATCGTTGAAGACTCAGTGCCAAATGGTTCGTAAGATAGAACTAGATCACTAAAGTAATAGATGCGATGGGCGCATGGCGAAAAAATTGTGGAGACATATTGCGCAACACATTCCCTGAAAGATTTGTATACTTGATCTAAAAGGGACGGACTAAAATTTTGTTTGACAAATTGCATACTCTTTGATGATTTTTTTGTCTCAGGGCTATCCGATCGCAATTCTTGGGTCAAATACCAACATCCATCGCGATGCTCGAATATATATGCGCCCTGTGTTCCATAAGTTCTAATCAGGGTGTTAGTTCGCTCGGCATCGACATATTCAGCTTTAGAATAGTCAACACGAAATGTTTTGGGGGCGATTCTGGTCACGTCGAAGGTCACGTTCTCATAGTCTCTAGGATTTTTAACGGGATCTAAATAGAACGCCATATAGTCGATAAAGCCAATTCTAAAACCATCGTAATTTGCCTTGTCACGTACTTCCAAAAGCTTGCTTGGGTCATCATAATTACGAATTTCGACCTTGGACGCAGTATAGGTATTGCGATCTACACCTCGGTCATTTTTGCCATGAATGAAACTTCTGAAAAACTCTTTGTCATTTTTAGGTGAGCAAACCTCAGGTATGATGGGCTTTGGCGATCGCTTAACTTTAGCGTCATTCACATCTGCGCTAGAATTGCGTGATGTTTCAGCAGCGATCGAGTTATATGCTGTGGGGGATATTGCACAGGCTTGGAGCGATACAAGCATCGCTAGTAGAGTCATTTTTCCGTAATTCATGATACTAAATCCTTAAACTAATAGAGATTTGCTTGACATGGCGAACCCGACGACTTGCATTCTTCAATACTTTGTCCCAATAACAGCATGTAAATCTTGTCGCCTTCAAACTGCAATTCCTTGCCATCCTCTAATACAATCGGATTTGAGAACTTACCCTTGTAAATGATTGAGCTTCCTGCTGTGCCATGCAATTGAACTAGGGTATCTCCATTATGCTCGATTGTAATCGTATACCCCGTACCAGTTCCACCCAAAAAATTAAACCGTTGAGTTCCACTAAATGGACGTGTTTCTGCTTTCACCCATCCATTTGCCGTGCAAGTGGATATTCCATTTTTGGGCATCATTGTAGACAAACACCAATAGTTTTCACCATAAAAGACAACACCATTTTTGATGTATTTTAGTTCAGAAATTGGCTGCCATCGTTTGTCAATCCCAGACTCGTCAAAATATCGAAAGCTTTCTGCTTGAATCTCTAAACCTTCGTCGGTGGGACCGACCCAATAACGCCCTGCTTGAATTGTGCCTGATGCTGGTTCTTTTTGTGCATCTGCCTTTGGCTCAGTCCCCCAATCTCTCACTAATCTGTCTCGTCCAGCCGTTATCACAAATAGTATTTCTCCCTTGTCATTGACAAATTCATATCGGCAAGGCGCTTCACCTGTGCCAGAGCAATCTTCAATTTCTATAAATCCGCGATCAAATATTGCTTTGACTACAGGGCTTCTCAAATTGCTCTCAACATTTGGATTGGGTCGCCAACCTTGTTTGAGAATAATTTGACGCGCTTCGCCATAGGTCATTCCTTTTTGGAGTGGTAAATCTTGAGATTTTTGGGTTGAGCTAGCAAGGGTGACTTGAGGTTTTTCTTTACCTTTACCATTAGTGCGATCGCTTTCAGCCGAAATCGCGGGACTCGAATAGCCAATTACAGCTAATCCAATGAAGCCAGTAAGAATGCTTGTTGCGATCGCAGAGAGATCGTAATCAAATTTCCAATTTTTCATGCTGCTAAACATCCTAACTAAATTTAAAGAGAAAAAACAACGAGCGAATCTAGTTGTCAAGAATCGAACAAGCATCCTTTGTATTGATCGATATCTTTTTACGAATCTCTAACCATTGATTTTTAACAGCTTCAGGACTCAGATGCAGATCAGCTTGCAAAGCATGATATTCCGCAATTGCAGTAGCAATGCGATCGAGCGATTGGCTGGGATATGTACCTGAGGAATCGTCATAGTCAGCAAATATAGGCACAATGGATAGAACTTTGCTCGAACATTGCAAACGCGAATAAAACCTCGTCAGCTCTTTTTCAACAGCTTCATGCATTACATGCCATTCGCGCCAACGATCTCGATCACGTTTGTCTGACTCCGCATATCCGAATTGAGCATCAAGTTTTTTATAGTAAAACAAGTCTGTATATGTCGTGACGATGCGATCAAGATAAAGAGTTGCGTCATCTCGCCCAAGAAAGAAAACTCTACCGCCATAGCCGCGAATGAGCATGGTAAATAATGTGTTTTTTTGTAATTCCTTCCAATATCTATACTGCCGTAACGATTGGGTTAGATGCCAACATCCATCACGATGCTCAAAAATGTAGGCTTCTGGATTTCCATAAGTTCTGACTAGATTTCCGTCTCCATCTTTCCTGTCGTTAATAAAATCGGCTCTAATATAATTTACGCGAAATGTTTTGGCATCGATCCTTTGATAGTCCAATTTTAATCGCTTCTTTAATAGCTCATCATCGCCACGATATTTTGCATAAGGATCAATGTAGACATATTTATTACCGATCGCCCAAATCCTAAAATCCACATAATTTTTGTCACCGATTGTCATCAAAAGCCTACTAGGATCTTGATAATCGCGAATTTGGACTTTAGCATCGATATAGTCATAACCAGCCGCAGGATTACGCACAAACTGCTCAAAAAAGCCTTTGAAATCGCCAGTGGAGCATTGCGCGATCGCAGGTTTAGCTGCTGTTACTCCTGTAAAACCTGCGATCGGAGTTGGTTTGGGCGCAATCGTATTTTGATTTTCAGAAAAACCTATTGGTTGCCTCTGTTGTTTTGGAGGAGCAACT
>JANNDZ010000571.1:0-1972 GCA_031378395.1 Pseudanabaena sp. OTE_75_metabat_487_sub | reverse complement strand
TTTTTGTAGCAGATTCTTGTAAAACTTCAGGTGGATGCACCAGCGCAAATCTTACATAGCCTTCGCCATGTTTGCCAAATCCCGCCCCAGGAGCCAGTGCAATACCAGTTGATTTAATCAAGTCAAGGCAAAATCCAACTGAATTACGGGCATAGCGATCAGGCAGCTTCGCCCAGAGATACATTGTTGCCTTAGGATTGGAGATTTCCCAACCGATCGCATGTAGTGATTTGATCATTACATCTCGTCGCTCTTGAAATGTGGCTACTACTCGATCAATTGGTGCGCGATCGCCTGTTAAAGCTTTGATTGCACCGCGCATGATCCCTTGGTATTGATTAAAGTCTACAGCGGCTTTAATTTGGCGTAAAGCCTTAATTAGTTCGCGATTGCCAACGGCAAACCCAACCCGAAAGCCGCCCATATTGTAGGACTTAGACATGGTAAAAAATTCGATACTGACACTGCGATCGAGATCGGCTTGCAAAACCGAAGGTGGCTTTGAACCATCAAATACTAAGTCGAGATATGGGAAGTCATGGACTAGTACGAGATTATGCTGTTGGCAAAACTTGACGGCGGACTGAAAAAATTCTAACGTGGCAGTTGCTGTAGTGGGATTGTGAGGGTAGCTCAACACCATCATTTTTGATTGTGCTAACACTGTCTCAGGAATATCAGAAAAAACTGGTAAAAAATTATTTTCTGCCAATAGCGGCATTCCATATACCTGCCCCCCAGCCAAGTGAATACCGCCATAGTGCGATGGATATCCAGGATCTTGCAAGAGAGCAAAATCATTAGGGTTGAGCAAAGCAAGCGGTAAATGGGCTGTCCCCTCCTGTGAGCCAATTAACGCTAATACTTCTGTTTCTGGATCAACTTGGATATCAAATCGCTGTTGCATCCATGCTGTTACTGCTTCCCGAAAGTCCATGGTGCTGCCAAATAGCGAATAACCGTGAGTACTAGTATCTTTGAGAGCCTCGGCGATCGCTTCGAGAATAAATGCATCAGTTGGCAAATCAGATGAACCAAGCGATAGGTCGATAACTGTCATTCCAGATGCTTTGACCTGACTTTTGGCAATGTCCATATCGGCAAATACATTGGACTGTAAAGGCTGGAGGCGATCGGCAAATTGCATAAAACTTAGCAAGTACTTATAAAAATAGGAGGTGTGGCGCTTCGCACCACACCTCCTATTTTTACCTGAACTAGCGTTATTTGTAAGATAAAAGGAGCATGAGGTTGCGCCGCGTACCCTCACAACTCATTCATGGTTGCGATAACATAGAGTAAGTTGCTGAATTATTGAAAGAAAAATCATGGTCTGCTGTAAAACAAAATCCAACCTAGCTAAGGCTGTAAAACTGCATCGCAATTTTCATTTCAAAACTGGATTGCTCCTAGATCAAGGTGTGCGTCTGTTCGGCGTACATAAATGCTTTCTTACCAAACCATTTTATAAAGCCGTCAAAGTGGCTGGCTACACCAATGTTTCTCTAGCTAGTATTGCGCTTGTCTTACTAGAAGACTAATATTGCTTTTAGCACGATTCGTATATAGGAAAATTTCGCATGATTACATTGACTGACGCAGCGATCGCTCGCGTAAGAAATCTTCAAAGCCAACGCGCCACTTCTGCACCTTTACGTTTAGGTATTAAACAGGGTGGTTGCTCTGGTTTGTCTTATTTGATGGACTTTGTTGATCAACTTGAATCTGATGACAATCAATATGAATATAACGGTGTACAAATCGTTATTAACAATAGCAATTTACCTCAGTTACAAGGTCTAGAGCTCGACTACACTGAGGATCTTATGGGCGGTGGATTCCGTTTCCGTAATCCTAATGCTAGCAAGTCTTGCAGTTGCGGTACTTCTTTTGCAACTCCTAAAGAAATTGGTGCACCTGTAGCTTGTAGCTAATCTCCAAAAAGAAGCCACGCAATGCGTAGCTTCTTTTT
>JANNDZ010000570.1:0-9492 GCA_031378395.1 Pseudanabaena sp. OTE_75_metabat_487_sub | reverse complement strand
GGTTGCTGACGCTTGGGGTGTGCGTGCCCCGCGCCTTTCTTTTGTTTTTTATTTTTACTTCCGCCTTTTATTCGTTTTGGGGCGGGCTTGGCCCCCACCACATCTATCTATTCCTTGTTGTATAGAAAGCAATGGCTACTCTAAATCGTTTAGAACATGTCAACTTATCCTGTAAAGATCTTGAGGCTAGTCAGGATTTCTATCAAGCTCTATTCCCTGATTGGTATATTCGTGCCGAGGATCGTCATGATCAAAGACCTTGGGTTCATTTGGGTGATGACCAGTTTTATATTTGTTTAAACCACACCCCCAATTTAAGAAGGGTTCATGCAATCTATGAAAATATCGGTGTGAACCATGTCGGATTTGTGATTAACAATGGTGAAGCGATCAAAGCCCGACTGGAAGAAAATAAGATTGAATACTACACTCTTACTGCACCAGAAACCAAGTATCGCATTTACGTCAGTGATCCAGATGGTAATGAGATTGAATTAGTTGAATACAATTCTGACTATAGGCTTCGTTAATCATATCGCCTTTAAAATTATCGTCTTGTAAATTTGCACTGCCATGAAACTCTCTAGCAAAAATCTTAATGAACACATTGATACTCTCTACGATGCGATTGTCGTTGGTGGTGGTATGGGAGGTCTATCGGCGGCGATCTATCTAGCTCGCTATGGATTGAAGTGTCTAGTGATCGAAAAAGGGAAAGGGCGATCGCTATGGATGCAAGATTTGCGTAACTATGTCGGTCTTGATCCTCACACTCCAGGGCGTGACATTTTAAATCATGGAACCAAAACATCGTTAGATTGGGGATCTGATCATCTGCGTGGTTATGTCGAAGAAGTAACCGATGAAGGCGAAACTTTTGCTGTAAAAGTAAAAGTTGGTAAGCAAGATAGTATTTATCCTGTATTTCATAGTAAGTATGTGATTGCAGCTTCTGGCATCATGGACAATTTGCCTCAGCTCGAAAACATGCAAAATGTCTATGATTATGCAGGTTATACGCTTCATGTCTGCATGATTTGTGATGGTTATGACATGTGGGATCAGAAAGCAGTTTTGATTGCGAACACAGAATCTCAGATCGGCGCGGCTTTTGTTCTGAACTGGTTCACACCCTATATTTCGGTTCTGACTCATGGCTTATGTACAGTCAGCGATAAGACCAAACAAAAGCTTGCTGAACATGGTTATCCATTGTATGAATCTCCGATCGCTAAATTCTTAGGTAAAAATCATCAGCTTAGTGGTGTAGAACTTACTGATGGCACAGTTGTCGAAGCAACTACTGGTCTAGTAGGCATGGGTTCTGTTTATCACAATCATTACCTTAAAGGTATTGAAGGTCTGGAATGGGATGGACAGAACTTAGTCACAAATGAGATGGCAAAAACTAGCCATGATCGCATTTTTGCGCTTGGAGATTTAAAGAAAGGCTTGAATCAAGTTTCGATCGCAGTTGCCGATGGCACTGTTGCCGCAACCCAAATCTGGCGAAATATCCGCCGTGCTAGTCCCCCTCGCAAGTGGGAAGAGAATGTCAAAGTTGTAACTACGGTTTAAACTAAAAAGTCTCGCTATGCGAGGCTTTTTAGTTTAAGTTCCAAACGAGCGATCACCTGCATCACCTAATCCAGGAACAATCCATCCTTTCTCGTTCACAACTTCATCGATACAACCTGAATAGATTTGTACAGCAGGAAATTGTTGATTGATTAATTGTAGGGCTGGCGGAGCACATAGGGCATTAATAATCCGTATTAGTGAAGCATCGGCTCCTCGCTCTGTCAGCATTTTTAAGGTTGTAATAATCGATCCACCTGTTGCCATCATTGGCTCAACAATAAAAATATGTGTTTGAGGTTCAAATCTCTCTGGTAAACGATTGAGATAACAACTGGCTTCCAGAGTTTCTTCATTACGCACCAAACCAAGATGATAAACATTTGCTGTTGGTAATAGATTTTGGCAGCCTTCAAGCATTGACAAGCCTGCCCGCAAAATCGGTACAAAAGCTAAAGGGATAGAACCATCGATCAACTGTCCTGATGCATTTCCTAATGGAGTTTCTATATTTACTTCTTGTACAGGTAGAAATTCTCGAACAGCCTCATAGGTAAGCCATTTACCCATTTCATTCATCGCAGTTCGGAATAGGGGAACTGGTGTATGTTTCTCCCTTGCGATTGTGAGCCAATGACGAATAATGGGATGAGGAGGAACATATACACGCAATTGAGAAGCCATTGATTTGCTATTCTAAATTCAGGTTTAATTTATACAGTCTTTATACAGTCTATAGATCTGTACAAATTAACATCCTACAGCGCTTTTGGTTTCAGTTCCATGAATTTATAGCCATAGAAGTTAAAACATAAAACGCATTCGTAGAGTTGCGGCGCAAAGCTCCGCAACTACCTAACGAGTGATTCCTATAAATAGCTAATTGCAAAAAACCAACTTTAATCTATAATTCTGATTTGTAATCCAAGTCAGATATTTAAGTAAATCTTCATGAAAAAATATTTTTTGTCTAATCTAGCGATCGCAGTTGGTCTGTCGGTCGCTGCTGTTTCTTGTACACCTAGTACCCCAACTTCAACCAGTACAACAGTAACTGCATCAGCAACACCAACTATTGCCTCAACACCTTCTGCTTCACCTACTCCATCAGCAACTGCAACTGCAACCGCTAAACCTTCTGCGTCTCCTGAACCTACTGCATCAGCGTCTCCTAAAGTTGAAAAGCCTGCTGACACAGTAAGAATTGCAGTTGTGAACAACAGTGGAAAAGTCTTGAAATCCATCTATATGTCTGCTCCTCAAAAAGCAGATTGGGGCGAGAATGAGCTTGATGCCCCGCTTAAAGATCGCGAAAAAGCTGATTTTGAGTGGAAACGTTCAGATTATAAAGGTGATGATGCTGGGTGCGTTTTCGACATTAGAGCTGAATATGATGATGGAAAATTTGCTGAGCTAGATCCGATTGATGTTTGTAAAACCCCTGCGATTAACTTGAAATAAAACAGTTAGGTAACCGTCCAAGGGGAGACGAAGTTGGTGCATTTGAGACTCACTAAATGCGCCAAATCCAGAGAAATCGGTGTTAAATCACCTTTGAAAAATCGCTGTAATGACCATTCTTTGGTTCCCCTTGGACACTTACAATATAAAATCAGAGAGTCGATCAACCGCAGCAACAGTCATAACTGAATCAGTAAAAATAGAATCCCACTAGCTAAAAGGCTGATTGGTAGTAGTGATGAGACTTTTACGCTCATAGAGATGAGCAGTTAATTCACGTATTACTTAAGTTGCAGCATCAGACTCTTATATTGCTAAAAGCTACCACGCCAACCCCACAACTATTCATATCCTGAATATAGTTTGAGGGCACGATCAAAACTCAGAAAAGCCAGTAGGTATTCTTCTGTACGAAAATAATTTTTTATACATAACGCTGCAATAGCTCTGCAAGTTTTGTAACTGGCGATCGCGGAGGAAATCTAGGTAGTTCTTGCTCCTGTTGTTGAGCATTAAGCAGACAAAGTACAGGTATTTCGTATTGATAGCGATCGAACCAGTCAGGGTTAGTCGTGATTTCTCTAATCTCCAACTCAAAATCCACATTTTTAACCTGCTGTAATTTTGTTAGCAATCCTTCACACAGACAGCAATCTTGCTTGCTATACAAAATTAATTTCATGGATTTTTGTTAAATATACTTCCACTATGTTATATTACTATTCCGTCAGAACGCATAGCTCAGTTGGTTAGAGCACCACGTTGACATCGTGGGGGTCGATGGTTCGAGTCCATTTGCGTTCATATGACAAAAATACGATAATAATGTGCCTATTGGGATTTAACAAATCCTAACAGGTTGTTTCAGGCTAACAATACTCATTGTGAAACCGATTTTGGGTAATTTTTGGCACTAGTCAGTAAATACGTTGATCATGCATTGCACTGAAGGCGATCGCTAGTAATGTGAGTCGTGATTTTCATACGCAAGTATCAATCATTTCTTAGCAGCCAAATATTCTCTTTTGCAGGACATTTTCCCTTCATTCCACTAGGTAAATTTGTGCTTAGTATGAGAGTTAAATCGTAACTATCACTATAGTGCTGATTTACTTCCTCGTCACTGATTGAAAAAGGAGGACCTTCCATGAGGCTTTGGTCATACTCATAGCAAATCAGCAACTGTGGAGCTTTATCCGTAATATCAGTTAAGTGCGCTGTGTATCGATCGCGCATTTCTCTGGGCAGTGCCACTAAAGCTGCCCTGTCATAAATTGCATCAACTAGCCCAAGCATCTTGCTAGATAAATCAAAAATATCACCAACAAATATGTCGATATTTGTTGCGCTGTAATGTGCTACTTCGCCAACTCTTGATATTTGTGGCTCCACGCCAAGATGAGTAAATAATTGCTCAATGGCTATTTTGCTCAATTCAGCACCAGCAACTCGATAACCATTAGAAAGTAGCCAAGGAATATCAAGGGTTTTACCGCACAATGGCAAAAATACGCGACTGCCTTTTACTAAAGAAAGTTCTTTAAAATATTTGACCAGTAGTGGGTTGGCTTCACTTTCGTGGAAAGCAATATTATTTTCTCTCCACTTTGCGAGCCAAAAACTTGCATCCATAAATACCCTCTCCAGAAATTTACCGTTGCATGACTAGTAAAAGCTGCGTAAAGAATTGGTAGCGACTTAATTGTATAGCGCGATCGCCCAAAATAAGGGTAGGATTTTCGATGGATTACTAACAATACTGCAACCGTCATGGATCACCCAAAAAACTTGGGCTACGCACAGCCAGCCGAATGGCAAACACACCAAGCCTGTTGGCTAGCTTTCCCTAGCCATCGCGACCTGTGGTTAGAATATCTGGATATTGTTCAAACTGAATTTGTTGCTCTCGCTAGAGCGATTGCTAAATCTGAAAAGCTAGAAATACTGGTATTAGAAGAAACAGCCGACCTTGCCAAAGAGCTTTTGGGCGATTTACCAGTGCGATTCCATAAGATTCCCTTTGGAGACATTTGGATGCGCGATATCACTCCCATATACATCAAAAATACTGAAGGAACAATTGGTGCACTGCAATTTCAGTGGAATGGTTGGGGCGACAAATATATGCTCGAACATGACGATCACGTAGCTCAGAATATTCTCCAGACAATAGATATTCCTAAATTTGAATTTGATTGGGTACTCGAAGGTGGTGCGATCGAAGTGGATGGCGAAGGAACTTGCCTTACTACTAAGCAATGCCTACTGAATCCCAATCGCAATCCCCAGATGAATCAAGATGCGATCGAGTCTGGATTAAAAAATGCTTTAGGTGTAGAAAAAGTTCTGTGGATTGAAGAAGGGCTTCTCAATGACCATACGGACGGGCATATCGACACGATCGCTCGTTTCATCGCACCGCATACAGTCATGTGTATGCAACCAACCTCTAATGACGATCCCAATTATCAAGTCCTCAATCATATTGCTACTCAATTAGAATCAATGACCGATGCTAAGGGACGTAAATTGGATGTAGTTAAAATTCCTTCACCCAATCTCATTCTTGATGATGAAGGCGAAATTATGCCCGCTAGCTATCTCAATTTCTACATCTCCAACGACAGCGTAATTATTCCGCTCTATGGTTCTGCTAATGATCAGCTAGCAGTTCAAGCCATCGCCAAGCATTTCCCAAATCGCCAAGCGATCGGGCTATCAGCAAAGCATATTCTCCTTGGCGGAGGCGCTTTCCATTGCATTACCTGTCATCAGCCCAAATAGCAAGTTCGGCTTGCCCCGAACTTACTATGATTTTTTGAGAGCGAAATAATTATGTCATGGATAGAATTGAGCCTCGATACTACTAATGAGGCGGTTGATTGGGTTTGCACATTGCTTGCTAATGCGATCGCAGCCGAAGATATGCATATTAGCGAATATTGTGATCTCTCAGCAAAATGGACATTCACGATTCAAATGTATCTACCTGAAGATACCCAAATCTATCAACGCATAGAAGCAATCGCTTCTATCTTAAAACCACTCCATCGCACAGGGATGACTACCGAATTACAAACTTTTGTAGTTGATCAGAAGCCTCCAAAAACAGAAAATAATCCCGAAAATTCTTTGCTTCGTCATATAGGAGATCGCTTTGTAATTGTATCTGCTGACTCCGATTATCAAACTAGCAATTCCCAAGAGATTGTTCTCCGTCTCCAAAATAGTCTCGCCTTTGGTAGTGGGCTTCATCCTGCTACTATTCTTAGCTTACAACTGATAGAGCGACATGTTCAGCCATCACTTCACGCCCTCGATCTTGGCTCAGGCTCAGGAATCCTGAGCGTTGCTCTAGCTAAACTTGGTGCAAATGTCTTAGCGATCGATAACGATCGCATTGCCGTATCTGCCACTCAAGACGCAGTAGATCGGAACCAAGTCTCATCACAGGTCACTGTCAAGGAGGCAAGTCTGGGCAAGGCAAGCCAACTAGGACATTGGATGGGTGGTGACAGCATTGAGTCAGTTACCGAGATCAAGGCTAATGGACAATTCGATCTCATCGTGGCAAATATTTTTGCCAGAGTACATATTTCCCTCGCCGCCGAATTTTACAAAGCTTTACGCAACACTTCTACTCATTCAGGAATCTTGATTACCGCAGGTTATACCAGCGATCGCGAAGAAGATGTAACTTCGGCAATGATTGAGGCTGGTTTTGCCGTATGCGATCGCGCTCAGATTGATGAATGGATCGCGATCGCATATCACACTTTTTAGAAATATTATTGCTGGTTAATAAAATTTGAATGTAAAAGCAAATTTTTGCAATACAGGTTTTAATTAAAGATGAAGTAAACATTAATTCTAAAAGGCATCATGAACTATCTAAAAGTGCTACCAATCTTAAGTATTTTTGCCTTTCCTGCTATGGCTATGGCTCAATATCCGATTATTTTTAATCACGTAAAATACGTTTCTATTAGTCAAGAGTCATGTATTAGAAGAGCAGAAATAGCCGCCAAAGACTCTGGCTTCGATAGTAACTTTGAACCTCTTGCTAATGGGGCATTTGGAGTCAATGGCAAATACAGCGTATCAATACGCTGTGAAGCAAGGCGCGGAGTTGTCTTCTTTGCTGTAGCGGGCCCTGACAACCGCACCGCAAGCAACCTCGTCAAGAGGGTACAGCAGTCTTTTTAAATTCTCTTCTTCTAAAGCGATCGCATCAAGTTGAATTCAGCAATTCTCATTAAAAAACCGATTTTTATAATGAGAATTGCTAAGTTGAATTGTAATTGAACGTAACAATTGCTCAAACATGGCTCAATACAAAAGATAAGCTAAAGGTTGATAATAGTAATAAGTTGAGCTAGTAGCGATCGCTACCAACACAACTTATGTCTTGACTAGACTATTACCAGTTTAGAAATAGCTGGTGCTAGTTCTAAACTTTAAATTACACAGAGGAGTTGGAAAGTATATGGTGTATACCCCTTTGATCGGTTTCACTCTGTTTATCACCCTGTTTTTAGGAGCAGCATTTACGCTAAGTTATTTCTGGTGGGCTGATCGCTACAAAACGCCAGAAGTCATTGCCGCAGAAGTCATGCAGTTCTCCGAACAATTTACCAACGCTTTGTCAGTTTTTGCTGTTGGGATGCTCGCTTTTGGCATCATGCTAATATTTCTAAACTTTTCCCTTAAATAAATAAAGGCGGGTGCATAGCACCCGCCTTTATTTATAAGAAACCTACAGCTCCACCCAGCAAAATGCTCATCAAAGCGATCGCCACAGGATGAATCACTAAAGCCCAAATACTTGGAATCTTAATACCTTCACAAAGCGGAAATACTAGACGAGCAATTGTTGCATTAATCAACAAGAAGCAAATTGCCCATAGAGGAATCCATCGCAAATTTAATCCTACTAGTGCAATCCAAACAAAAATATTGCCGATCGCAACTAGCCCCACCCCCTGCACCCATGCTTTTCCAGATTCAATTGGGTGATTAGGAGACATCCATACTAGCCCCATCCATGTTAGGGCTGCCAACAAACCGCAGGCGATCGCATCGAAGAAAAAGTGCATAGATTTTTGCGTCTCGCTAGTAACTTCTCATTGCTAGATTGTGAAAGCACAAAGTGCTCGTACAATCTACCAATTTTTATTCAATTCTGGCTGGAATACCCTGACGGCGTAATTGCTCAATTCGTTGCTGAGCCGCATTAGCATCTCGATAAGATCCAACTTGTACTTGTCCATCACTAGGGCGCACATAAGCATCCCGCTCAACCTGTTGAGCACTTGCAGCATAGCTATTCTCAACAACTACCCTATAGCTGCTACTTGGGGTGGGAGCCGCAGGAGCAGGAGCAGATGATAAAGGTGCAGCATATTTCACAGCGGTATTGCTACGTGGAGTAACATACACTGTCGTTGGTGCAGGATTGTCAGTACTGCTGGTTGAGTTGCTAGGAGTCGATCTAGCTGTACTTGGAGAACTATTGACTTTGCTAGTTGTGGGACGGGGGGCGGGTGGATTGTAGGAGGGCGCAGGAGCCGAATCGTAATTTCTGCTAGGTGAATTATAACTACGCTCCGCAGGAGCTGGAGCTATAGCAGGAAGGAGTGGTGCACCTGAAATGGGCGGTAATGCACTTGATGGCACGGTTCTTAACGGTGTACTGGGTACTAAAGAGCTATTTGGTGCGAATAAACCTGATGACTTTGATGATGGGTTAGTTAATGGATTTTTGGGCGCGATCGCAGGATTGGTTAACGATTTATTACTATTCGTCAATGTATTTTTATCGCCAGCAAAAGGTACAAATGATAAGCCTGCATCATTTGATTTTTGCTGCTGATTTTGTAGATTAATATCACTACCTAAATCTGAGTTCTTGACTTCATTTTGCGAAGATTTTTGTTTTGATTCAGTTTTAAAAAGTTTCATCACACCAGATGGATCGACCATTAGATAGCCGATCGCAGCACTAGAGCAAAGCAACAATAATAGTGAAATAATCCCCACAGGATTCATTAAGCTGCGAAAGGCGTTCTTTTCGTTTGGTGCGCTGGGAATCGGATAAGCAGAATCTTGTTCAATGGGTTGTTGATAGGAATCTGCATAATCATTGGCAAAGCTTTGTAAAATCTCATCATCGTCAGGTTCAGGTACTCTTGCCATCGTCGGCGAAGCCATACTGCTTGCCTGACCATAGCCATTCATATCTTGAGCATAGGACGAATCTTGTTCAAAGCCTCTGCCACTGAAACTTTCAAGGCTTTGCAGAGATTCTAGCCCTTTAAAGTTATGTAACTCGGCTGCCGAAATATTAATTGATGAATTTGCTGGTAATCCTGCGCCCATCGGTGGCATCACAGGCATTTGGATTGTCCGCCGATCGCTTGTAGTTGGATCGGAAATTGGAGCGATCGGTGAGAG
>JANNDZ010000558.1:0-8851 GCA_031378395.1 Pseudanabaena sp. OTE_75_metabat_487_sub | reverse complement strand
TTCGCGATCGCCTTATTTTTGGGAATGCTTTGCCCTTAACCTCGCAAGGGAGGGACAAGCGATCGGTGAAGGTGGGGAGGGTAATGCAGGGATATGCGATCGCTGAAGGCGGCGAGGGCGCAGCATTTGCGGATTGGGGTTATCTGTTGGTTTTCAAGATTGTGGCGCAAATGCTGCGCCCCTACAAAACGAATCAAAATCAAATTTTTCCTTTTTCCTTTTTACTTGTCACAAAGTTGTTTATCACTTTCAGAAACATCAGGATTGGTGATGAGGTAGGGGCGGAGCCGCGCACAGGCGGTATCGAGCATTTCATCTAGGGTTTGGATGCGCCAGAGTTTGACAATAGAGCGATTGTCTTTGGGAATATCTGCTAAGAGTTTAAAGTTCTTACTCATAAATCCCTCACCTTCATATTCGGCAATTTGTCTGCCCTGTAAATCCCAAATCCTTGTCGTGCCATCTCTGCTACTGGTCGCTATGAGGTTTCCATCAGGAGAAAAAACTATGCTTTGAATAATCCCTTGATGTCCAACTAGTTTCGCAATTTGCCTACCCTGTAAATCCCAAGTCCTTGCCGTACCATCATAGCCACTAGTGGCTACGAGCCTTCCATCAGGAGAAAAAACTATACTTTGAATTGTCCCTTGATGTCCAACTAGTTTGACAAGTTCTTTGCCATTTAAATCCCAAATCCTTGCCGTTCCGTCATTGCCACTAGTTGCTATAAGGTCTCCACGGGGAGAAAAAACTACGCTTTGAATCGTCCTTTGATGTCCAACTAGTTTGACAAGTTCTTTGCCCTGTAAATCCCAAATCCTTGCTGTACCATCACTACCACCAGTTACTACTAGGTTTCCGTTGGGAGAAAATACTACGTTCCAAACATCCTCTTGATGCCCTATAAGTTTGGCAAGTTGTTTACCCTCTAAATTCCAGATTCTCGCAGTACCATCCTTGCCACTAGTTGCTACTAGGTTTCCATTAGGAGAAAATTCTACCCTCCAAACTGATGATTGATGCCCTATAAGTTTGGCAAGTTGTTTACCCTCTAAATTCCAGATTCTCGCAGTACCATCCTTGCCACTAGTTGCAAATATGTTCCCATTAGGAGAAAACACCATGCTCCAAATTTCATTTTGATGTCCGACCAGTTTCGCGACTTCTTTGCCCTCTAAATTCCAAACCCTAGCCGTGCCTTCTCTATCACTAGTCGCCACAAGCTTGTTGTCAGATGAAAATACGGCGCTCCAAATCTCTCCCTGATGTCCAATAAGTTTGGCAATTTCGCTTCCTTCTAAATCCCAGATCCGCGCCGTGCCATCACTGCCACGGGTCGCAATCAGTTTGCTGTCGGGCGAGAATGCTACGCTCCACACCTCTCCTTGATGTCCAATAAGTTTAACAAGTTCTTTACCATTTAAATCCCAGATCCGCGCTGTGCCATCATTCCCACTAGTTGATACTAGTTTACCATCACGCGAAAATGCCAAACTAAAAATATCCCTTTGATGTCCAACAAGTTTGACTAGTTCTTTGCCATTTAAATCCCAAATTCTTGCTGTTCCGTCTTTGCTACTAGTCGCAACTAATTCGCCATTTGGTGAAAATACTACTTTCCAAACATCACCTTGATGTCCAACAAGTTTGACAAGTTCTTTACCATTTAAATCCCAAATTCTTGCTGTCCCGTCTTTGCTACTAGTCGCAACTAGTTCGCCATTTGGTGAAAATACTACTTTCCAAACGTCACCTTGATGTCCAACAAGTTTGACAAGTTCTTTGCCATCTAAATCCCAAATTCTTGCTGTTCCGTCTTTGCTACTAGTCGCAACTAGTTCACTATTTGGTGAAAATCCTACTATCCAAACATCACCTTGATGTCCAACAAGTTTAACAAGTTCTTTACCATTTAAATCCCAAATTCTTGCTGTCCCGTCCTTGCTACTAGTCGCCACCAATTTGTTGTCAGGCGAAAATACTACACTTTGAATAGGTTTTTGGTGTCCAATTAGTTTCGCAATTTCTTTACCCTCTATATTCCAGACCCTTGCTGTAATATCTTTTCCACGGGTTGCAATCAGCTTGTTGTCGGGTGAAAATACCACACTTTGAACCGCCCCTTGATGTCCAACTAGTTTCGCAATTTGTCTGCCCTCTAAATTCCAAATCCTCGCTGTACCATCTTTATGACTGGTTGCGAACAGGTTGCCATCGGCTGAGAAAACAATATCTATCGCAGCGATTTGAAAGTGCTCTTTTATGTCTCTCAAGATTAATTGTAGTGCAACAAGTGGGCTAACAGAGGGATATTGTTCAATTATTTGAGGGCTTTGGATGAGAGTTTGAATCTCTCGAACCGATCTAACACCAGGAAGAAGTGAATGCAATTGTTGTACTTTAAATAGCCTCTCTGCCTCTGCGCTATGTCTTTCTAGTTTTGACATAGTTTGAGACATTAGTGAGTCTTGAAAAGTCTTACCTGAATAGAAACCAAGTCCAATTGAAGTTATGGATATAGACAAGAGGAGCAATGAGCCAATATTAAGTCGCTGTCTTGCCTTACGATTAGCTATTAACAGTAATTCATTTTCAAGTCCAGTCTGTTGCTTCTCACTCTCAGCCTGAGATCTACGTTCTTTCTCTTCAGTTAATTGTACAATGATAGAAGCTAGTTGTTGATTAGCCTGTACTACTTGTTGCTTATCAGCTTCAGCTTGAAGTCGAAGTTTATTTTCTTCCCTCCACTTGGCATTAGGATCGATTCCATATTTCTTCCGAATAAAGTTAGTAAGATAATCATGAATCAATTGAAAGCGATCGTCAGGCGAACTACTCACCCGAAAAGCAAGCCCAGAGCCAACGAGAACTGCTAGCACCAGCGAAAGATTTTCTGCTTCGCTGAGAGGTTCGATCCCCCTGCCTTCGGCATCCCCCTTGTAAAGGGGGACTGAGTTATCAGTACTTCCGAAAGAATCCAAAGCCCCCCTTTGCAAGGGGGGAAGGGGGGATATAACCTCCAACCCATCACCAGAGACCTCCCCCAACAACTCACTAGCAAGCTCCGCTTGCGTCTTTTGCGGACGCTTCTCCTCATTCCCCGTCAACGCATACAACACCCTCTCCGCCAAAACTTGATTCGCCACCCCACAATCCCGCACCACATTCTCCAACCATCGCTCCACCAACACCTCACTCGGCTTACGATGCGTATCCCCCGTTAATGCTAGATACTCACGCAGATTCGCGATCGGCGGAACCTCCGACTCCAACTGCGCCCCCACCACCTGCAACTCAATCGGCAAAATCCGCAACTGCTCGCCACTCAAATCCGTCACAAGACGCTCAATCAACTCAGGCTCCAAACGTAACTGCGATCGCAAAGTCAACGCCTCGATCACCTGTCGCGCCTGATCCTGCGTAAAATCCCCCAAATAGTACCGTACCTGCTTACCGAGAATATCATTCTCAACTTTTTCCAAATCCACAGCCCGATCGCATTCCAACAAATAATGCAGATAATCCTCCCGCAGCGACAACACCACCCGCACAAAATCCGTATGCAAACAAGCCTTGAGGAACTTATAAAACGGCAAGCGATCTCGAAAATCTTCCTTCTTAAAAAAGAAATCCTCAAACTGATCGAAAATCAATACTGTCAAATAATTCTCATCAATATTCCGCTTGAAATGATGAATCGGATCGAGATCGGGACGGCGATCGCCAAAATATTTTTGGAGCTTGTGTTTGACCGACCTACTCCAATCTTTATAATCTTTGATCGCAAAAACTAAAACCTTCCGCCCATCAATCGTTCCCTTTGTTCGTAACGCAGGAACCAACCCACCACTAAGGATCGAGCTTTTACCCGCACCCGAATCTCCATGAATTACCGTCAAAGGAAATCGTGCCTGACCAATGCGATCGACCAACTTCTCCACATCCAGCATCCGCCCCGAAGCCTCAATCTCCTGCGCGATTTTGTCGGACTGTTCCCCAACATTTGCATACAAATCGAAATTATTCCTTTCCCGCTTCGGATTCAAAGTCCCCGCACCGATGAAAGCCCTTAGCCCATACTGCTGCTCCACCGATCGCTGATGTTGTTTCGTCTCAAAAGCGTCCAGATACATAGCCGACGCAGTGTAAAGCGATCGCAACTCCTCCAAAACTGACACATAGATCTGCGCATCATAGGGATGTTGCTCACTCAGCCAGCGATCGCGCACTCCCTCTAGTCTCGCGATCGCCCCTTGGCGATCGCCCAATCCCTCCAAAGCCCGCGCCAACCAAAGCTCATACTTACCATAGGCATAGCGCCGCGAAGGTGCAAGGTTAGGCAGTTGCAGCGCTTCGCCTTGAGCATATAGCGCCAGTGCATTCTCAGCCGATTCCTTTGCTGCACCATAATCTTTTTGCATCAGTTTTACCGAAGCCAAAATACCGCGATCGTGGGATTCGCGCAGGAGATTGGGATAGGTATGATGGAGAGATAAGGCTTCATTGACGAGAGCTTCTAATTCCTCAACCCCAGTGGGGTTGAGAGCTAATAAATCCTCCCATGTCGCAGTCAAGAAATTGATATACAACGCCATCAATTCCCCACGTTGCAAGTTCCGAAATATATCAATACTTTCGGCAAGATACTTCTGAGAAGTTGCATAAAAAGGCTGCTTATGGTAGCGCTCACGCATCGCAAAGCTGCGATCGCACATTCCCAATTGCAATAGACATACCGCCTGTTTAAGCTGCTCTCCTGACTGCTGCCAAAAAGCTAAACTCTTTTTAAATAGATCTTTTGCCTTCTCAATTCCCCCCTCATTCATCGCCATACAGCCAAACGCAAAATCTAAACCTGCCCTTAACTGATCACTAATCTCAATTGCTTGACCCTCTAATTCTGCGATCGCCGTAATCAGTTCAAACTGTTGCAAATTTGCACCCCAATCTCTCAAACCTTGAGATTGTAAATACCGATCAAACACTGCTTCTGTGGAATCTTGCACCAGCAACCTTAACTCCATCGCCTCAAGCTGAAATGCGATCGCCCCTGCCGTAGTCCAGTTCGCCAGATCGCTAGCCTCGCGAGTCAATATATCCTGAGTGCGATCGTTCAACCACAAAATCATTGGAAATTCCAAACAATTCGCAAATTCTTCTCGCACCCGATTTGCCGACTTCAAAACCGCTTCGATTTCCGTAACCGCATCCAAGCCCAAAACCATTAACACCTTGGGCTTCTGCACAGTAGGCAATTGACTCACCTCTGCCATCAATATCTGAATTGGCGCAAGCAAAGTCTTAGCATCTGGTTCTAGTTCTAATATCGCGATCGCAGTTTCTGGTAAATCATTCTCCGCAAGATGCGATCGCAAGTCCTGCAACACCCGATTTTGCAACACCCGATAATTACATAAAGCGATCGACAATGAAAACCCTTGCGATCGCGTCACAATTCTCGTCAATCGACGCAATGCATCGTGATTATTCTCTGCAATTATATCGGTGCGATCGCTCATAAAAACTTCCTCTATCTATCTATCTGGCTCCCCTCTCCCATGGGGAGAGGGGCTGGGGGTGAGGGTCTTAATCATCTAAAATCGGATTTCGATCAAACCAGCTATTACCCTGATACTCATACTCAAACACAAACTGACTCTTGATCAGGGTTTGATACTCTGACTCACCACGCACACGCTTATCCTGTTGTACCTTCTTAATCAAATCCCATTCATCATCAGTGATCGTTTTTACCATCTTATTCCGTTCCTTAGCGATGATGCTCTCGACTAATTTGGCGGTAATTGGCGGATCGTCTTGTTCTAAGCAACCATACAGTAATCGAAATAAATTGCGAACATGACCACCACTAGCTTGACATAGGCGATCGAGAGTTTTGGGACTATCGAATACTTTGTTCACAAATTCATCGCTAATGCGCTGGAATAGATTTGCCTTTGGGAAAGCCCTTGCCATCACAATCTGACGTAACAAAGCAAGTCCCTCTTCGCACTCACTGCCATCTGCCAATCGGGCAGGAACCATTGGCAGAGTCTTAATATCGGTTCCAAACCGACTCGTCACGATCGCAGCATCATTAGAAAAAGTCAGCAACAACGGAACTGTGTAAACCACATGGCAATCCAACCCTCGCAACTGATCGCCCCGTTCAACAAACAAATATCCTGCTTTAGACTGCTCTTTAAGATCGATGCGATTTTCAATGCGATCGAGGTTATCGACTATTACCACCAAGCCATTCAGCCCTTTCGCTTTCAGCTTTTCCTTGGCAGGAGCTAATAACTCCTTATTAATCGAATTGATAATGCTATTTGTTCGTGACTCTAGCCGTTCGCGCATCTGTCGCCGCAATGACGGACTGTTCTTTGCTTGAGCTGTGATCTCAGCAATCCCCACTGAAAGCTTAAAATTGGCGCTCAAATCAAGCTTCGTCTGCAAAATATCCTTCAGTTCACCAAACAATTTTTTGAAATATTCTGGGACAATATTAATGCCTTCTTTTTCCAAGCCTTTGCTAAGCTGTCCCGCGATCGCTAACAAAATATCACTAGCATCAACATCGCTTAACTCTAACTGGCGATCGCATTCAAAATAAGCCACATGAAACTTTTTCTCTGTCAGCTCATGCTTCAGCCGCAAAAGCTCCGTCGATTTGCCACAGCCAATATGCCCCGTAAATAATTGACAGGTCGCCTCGTCTGGCGAAATCCGCACAATCTTGCGAGACAAACTCTCAATCAGCTTTTCGCCACGCACTGTCGAGAGGTCAACATAATAGCTGCGATCCTCTTCATTACTAGAGTCAAGCGGATGCGTGGGGTTGCAAGCTTTGTAAAATCGAGAAAGTTCAAGATCCATATTTGAATTAATCGACGACTGCGAATGTCCTGATTATTCGCTATTGTAAGCCATCATCACCAAAAGCTAAAATGCTAAGATGTGACCTCAGCTTTCGGTTTTAGTGAGGAGCAGTCACTAAAAGTAATGGGGAAAGATTGGTGCAAATCCAACACTGTCCCGCAACTGTGATTTTCTGTTTGTCAGCAGAAATAGTCAGAACACCCACAAAAGCTCATATCAAATCCATAAATCTACATCTACGAGGTAATAGATGAAGCTAAAAGATAGCGATTGGCAAGGTAATTTTGGCTATTGGCAAAAAAGTTTTATTCACGAAAACTTAATGATGATCGGCTATTCTGCATGGCAAGGATTTTTGCAGCATGGTCGCGGAGTCGTGGTTTGTGATGTCGATCGCAAAGCGATCGATCCTAGCAATACAGGTTTAGAAGTTACTCCATTTAAAACCCAATTTATTGCCGAACAAGAGTTGATCACATCGATTCAAGCTTATTCTCTAGATCAAGATTTGATCGCAGTGCTTGTCCATGCAGTCGGCAACTACGCCCCAGCCCAAGAGATTGTTCTGCTTATGAAAATGGAACAACATCTCGAAATAAATCTATTCCAAAATCTAAAAATCTTTCCCCCTGACTGTTACCAGCAAGTCAGTCGCCGTTGGGAAGAGTTTCAACCTTCTTTGGAAACACAAATCAGGTAATTACCCCACTCTAGTCCTCCACTTGCAAAAGTGAGGGCACAAGAATGTAGGGTGGGTAATGCCCACCTTACTAATTAATCAACGCGCTTAAAAAACTATTTCTCTTTTTGAGAAACTCATCTAATAAGTCGTAATAATTTTCGGCAACTGCTTGTTGCACAGATGGTCTTTCCAGCAGGGCTTCGCGCCAAGCCAGAATCTTGGGAGTCCGATCGCTAAAGCCAAAATTTTGATAGCGATCAAAGGCGACAAAGTATCGAAAGATGGGCGCATAGACTGCATCGATCAATGAAAACTTTTCGCCAGCAAAGTATGGAAATGCATCTAATTGAGCTTCGAGGATTTCTAGATTTGCGATCAAATCCAAACGCTTTGCTTCAAACGTCTCTTCATCTTTAGCAGCATAGAATCCCGCAATTTTTGCAAGTAGATTTGAGCCAAACTCAATCCATGAGCGATGTTTAGCTTTTATTAAAGGATCTAGTGGATGCAGAGAATCTGGGGTAATTTCATCGAGATATTCACAAATTACAGCAGACTCAAACAAGACTTCGCCATCGACGAGGAGCAGAGGAACTTTACCTAATGGCGAAATTTTGAGAAACCAGTCTGGCTTATTGGCAAGGTCGATATATTCGCGATCGCAAGGTATTTGCTTTTCGATGACGGTGATTAGCGATCGCTGTACATAGGGACAAAGAATGTGGCTAATCAGTTTGAGTTTAGGCAACATAGCAACTCCCAGAGTGTTATTAATACTTGAATATAGTTGCATTTACATTAATTGCAATTGCAACTAATATTAATTTAGCATATTTAATTGCAATTGCAACGACTTTTCTTCATACTGTTAACATGTCACCTAATTCAGCCTTAGATCCTTTACGAAATTCAGCTTGGCGATCGCTTTTAACCGTCCATAGCAAGCTGCTTGATCGCATTGCCGCAAAACTCTCCCAAGCCGAGCTACCGCCGTTGGAATGGTATGACGTAATGCTCACACTCAAAGAAGCTCCTGATTACTCCTTACGATTGAGTGAGTTAGCCGAAAAAGTTCTATTAAGTCGCAGCAATCTAACCCGCCTTGTCGATCGCCTTGAAAAAGCAAACTTTCTCTATCGCAAATCCTGTCCTAATGATCGACGGGGAACTTATGCCGTCTTAACGGAATCAGGTTTAGCAATGCAACAAAAAATGTGGATAGTTTATGCGGAGGGGATTTCCGAGTATTTTGCTAGCCACATCTCAGATGATGAATGCGGCGCACCG
>JANNDZ010000530.1:0-1550 GCA_031378395.1 Pseudanabaena sp. OTE_75_metabat_487_sub | reverse complement strand
GACCACATCACTCCAAACATGCCTAACTCCGCCCGATTTGGTTCTCGTTGCAGGCGATCGCAAATCATCTGATATTCGGCTGGGGTCAAGCCTTCAGACTTGATTTCGGCTGGGGAAAATTTAGTGGTGATATTTGCGGTCATAGTTAAGGTGCGACAAATCTTGAGCGGTCAATATCGATCTTACTAGTCAAACTTAATTTTTGGCATAAAAAATAGGAGTAGCGCGAAGCACTACTCCTATTTTTTTGTTGTAAGTACCTCGGCATAATTAAAAAAACAAAGCCAAAATCCTTAGTAAGACGACACTTCTTTAAATCAAAAACCAAACCATGTAAAAGGTTTAAAAGCACAAAATGGCGTAGCTATTTTGTGCTTTTGTATTATTTGTTCTTTTTTAAGGCGGTCGAAATAAGGCGATCGCTATTGATCTCGAATAAAGAAGGGAGATCCTTAGAAGGAAAAGTCATGGAGCTGATAAAGTCAACTTTCCATCGCTCACTGTAGGTTGGAGGAAGCGGGACAATTTGATCTTGTGCAACTCTTTGAAGCGCAGGTTGAGAATTGCTGAGTATGCCAATTAAATCTTCATTTTGATTGCAAACAATGATCAAAGATGGTTTTGAAGATACGATCGCTCCATTAACAACTAGCTGCGGAATATCACTTACTTGTACTTTAGTTTGACCAAATAGTATTTTCCCAAGATCGATCAGCGGCACACTTTTTCCTGCAAGGGTAATCCTAGGAATATGTTTCTCAAGGGGGATTACTCTATATATGAATTCAATTGGCAGAATAAACCAAGCAAGACGTAAGCGAAATGCAACATATTGCTTTCCGATATCAGGACGAAGTTCTGAAAGTCGTTGCGATCGCAGAGAAGAAATGGCAGGCATAATTTGATAATTCGTAATTAAAGAACCAGATATAAAATCTGCACCGCCCGCGTAGCGGGCGGTGCAGATTTTATTTTAGCTATTTACAAGCTGAGATAGCGTTTGCAGCAATTCATTATCTTTAAATGGCTTAGCAAAATATGCAGAAGCTCCTAGACGCATTGCTAAATCTCGATGTTTTGCTCCGCTTCGAGATGTGAGCATCATCATAGGAATATTTTTGCAACTATCATCGCCACGAGACTGTACTAAGAAGCCAAATCCGTCTAGTCGAGGCATTTCGATGTCGCAGATCACGGCTTTGACTCTGGAGTTTTTCGATAATGTTTGCAATTTCCGCAACTTCTCCATTGCTTCTAGACCATCTTTTGCTTGTTCCACTCGATAGCCCGATTTCTCCAAGGTCATCGCCAAGAATCTCCGCACATTAATTGAATCATCAACGATCAGTACGGTAACACGTCGATCGCCGCGCTCAGAAGGCAAGGTGAGTGTTTTGCTAGGAGGTGCATCAATATCGGCAATTGACCAAGTTAGTAAGCTGTCAATATCCACCAGTGGAACGAGCTTACCACCACCTAAAAATGCGCAACCCATCAACCCAGTCGGCATCGGAATCGGACTTTGCAAACCCCGAATCGTTACTTCCTGC
>JANNDZ010000503.1:0-4352 GCA_031378395.1 Pseudanabaena sp. OTE_75_metabat_487_sub | reverse complement strand
CACAAATTGCTTCTCAGCAGCCCGTAAAAACATGGAAGATCGTTTGTATTGATGATAGTGAGTCGATGCTTAGTATCATCAACAGTTATTTAGGAAGTCAGGATTTTCAAGTTACGCTCATTCAAGACTCGATGAAAGCCTTGATGAAAATTAATTCTATCCATCCCGATTTAATCTTGCTAGATATCGGAATGCCCAATGTTGATGGTTATCAACTTTGTTCTCTAATCCGTAAATCTTCAATGTTAAAAGATATTCCGATTGTGATGGTAACAGGCAATAAAGGATTAATTGATCGAGCCCGCGCAAGGATCGCTGGGGCAACTGATTATTTAGCTAAACCTTTCGTCCAAGCTGATTTACTGAGAATGATAATGCGTCATCTCATGTGAGTATCCGATTAGCGAATGTGCAGAAGGTCATTAATTTTTTAGCTTCCCCAGAACTAAACTGCCCAAATCTAAAAACGCATTACTTTTATATGGTATCTTTATGTTTTATTGAGAATTACTGGTAAGGCAAAAAATAGGGTTAATACAAAAAGTAAAATTTTATCTGCCAAAATCTATTAATCAATAACGAATTAAGAAACAGAACTTAGTGAGAACGCATCATGACAACAGTACTTGTAGTTGAAGATACTGCTTCCGAGCAGGATTTGATTGTAAGCTATTTAGTGGAAAGTGGTTACAACGTAATCAGTGCAGCTAATGGACAAGAAGCTCTCAAAAAAATTGAAGGAAGAAAGCCTGATGTTGTAATTACAGATTTGGTAATGCCTGGAATGAGCGGATTAGAGCTATGCCGCAGTCTAAAAAAGAATGCTGAGACAAAAAATGTGCCGATTGTGGCTTGTACTTCTAAAAATCAAGAGCTTGATAAGTTATGGGGTATGAAACAAGGAATTGATGTCTACGTTACTAAGCCCTTCTCCCGTGAAGATATCTTACGGGCAGTCCGTTCTGTAGCCTAGATATCGCTAAGCGCTGATTGTCATGCTCGATCAGTTTCCATATAATTAAGGAGGTAAGAGATTGATTACTGTATTAGTAGTAGAAGATACGTCTTCAGAACGTGAATTAATTTGCGAGTACTTACGTCAGGGAGGATATTCAGTCGTAAGTGCTTGTGATGGAAAGGAAGGATTGGAAAAGCTTGAGTCGCTTAAGCCAAATATTGTCATTACCGATCTGGTGATGCCCGGAATGAGCGGATTGGAGTTATGTCGGGCAGTCAAAAAAAATGCTGCTGGTAAAGTACCTGTAATTGCTTGTACTTCTAAAAACCAAGAACTCGATCGCCTATGGGGGATGAAACAGGGGGTTGATGTCTATCTTACTAAGCCATTTACAAAGGAGGAGATTTTGCATGCAGTGCGATCGCTGGCGGTAGGAGGATGAAATGGTTGATTTGATGATCGAGTTACAGGAGGAGCAGACTCAGGCGATCGCAGGCTTGCCCTATTTAAGCTTGCAGCTAGATCCTGATGTAAAAGTAGCTGTGCAATTAAAATTTGTACGTGAAACCCTAGTGTTAGCGACTGATCGCTTCACGCAAATGCCCAATGTTCATCCTTGTCTGATGGGGTTAGTTGAGCATCGTAGCAACGTTTTTTGGGTACTGGACTTACCTCAACTATTAGGTTTTCCCCCAATTGATTCGACTGCGATCGAGACACATATCGCAGTTTTACAAATTGGTGGCGCATTTATTGGTCTAGGTGTTTATCGAGTGGGGAGGGTGGTGCGATTTGCTGAGCCTGAGATCGTATCACCACGAGAATCTCCTAATGTCAAGACTCCAATTGAGCTTGTGCCTTTTCTGCGTGGTTGGGTCATTCAATCAGAAGCGGTTAACGACAATCTATACGTGCTAGATACCGAAGCGATCGCCAATCACAACTTCAGCGTATAGATTTTATTTTTTCCTTTTTCCTTTTAACTTTTTCCTTGAAAAACGGAGTTTTAAACCATGGTACTTGATTCACGTTCTCGCGTTGATAGCTCTGATGCAATCAATAGCAATGGTGCTATATCTTCTAATGGCTCTAATAATGGAAGTGATGCAACAGTAGCTACAGTTAATCCTTCCATATCTATACCTACTGCGCCAGCAGCAAAAAAGAATTCGATTGGAAGCTGGTGGCAAGCTTTAGGCTTACGGACAAAGACGACAATTGTATCTATTGCCGCAATTACAATTCCGCTGGTAGCGATCGGTGGATTTTCTTACTACTATGTTGGACAAGACATCACCATTACGACAAAGCAAACTAAGGCGACTCGGACAAATGGGATGGCGTATCGGGTTGCATATTTCATGCGAGAACGGTATGGAGACATTCAAGTACTTTCGCAACTGTCATTCTTGACTAACTCAAAAGTACAGGCATTGCTGCCAATATCCGAACAGAAAGCAATTTTAGAGAACTATCTCAAGAGTTATCTTGTCTATGACAGTATCGCAGTCTATCGTTTGGATGGCAGTTTACTGATAGACGCAAGCTCAGAGCCGCCACCTGCCAATATCTCTAAGCGTCCCTATTTTCAGACAACGGTAAGTATAGATAAGCCGTTTATCAGTCAGCCTGAAGCTTCTACCGTTACCAAGAAATTAAGTGTTTTTATTGCCGCACCAATTAAAGATATCGCAACAGGAAAAACTATTGCAATCGTGCGTACCAGAATGCAAGCTTCTGCTATTGAAGACCTGATCAAAGATTTCAGCGTTAATGGGGAACAATATCACTTGGTTGAGTCGGATGGCAAGTTTTTCGTAGCCTTAGAGAAAGATCAAGTTGGTCGCGATCTAAAAACTGACTTTCCAACATTAGCTTCTATCGTCGATAAGCGTGAAACAGGTTCAGCAACATCGGTTGATCTACTAACCAACAATGAACAATTTGTGGGCTATGCACCGCTTCCCAAAATCGAGGGATTACCAGAGCTAAAGTGGGATGCTGTAATTGCAACTGACACAGCGATCGCGCTTAAGCCATTGCAGCAGTTACTACTGATCTTGGTCGCGGCAACTGGTGTGGTAGGCATATTGGCAGCAGTATTAGCGATCTTGGTTGCCCAACGAGCAACTCGTCCGATTATCGACGCAACTGCGGCTGTGGTCGAACTAGGCAAAGGCAATCTCGATACTCGCCTTGCTGTAAAAGGTCAAGATGAAATGGCGCAGCTGGGCGGCAACATCAACTTGATGGCGGGACAGTTGCAAGAGTTTATCGCTCTCCAAGAATCGCAAACCCGTCAATCTGCTGAATTAGCAGAAAGAGAACGTCTACGGAGTGAATCAATTCAGCGTGAGCTAATTACATTGCTATCTGACGTTGAAGGTGCGGTAAGTGGAGACTTGACCGTTCGCGCTCAAATCTCGGCTGGTGAAATTGGCATCGTTGCCGACTTTTTTAATGCGATCGTGGAAAGTTTGCGGGACGTTGTATCGCAAGTAAAAATTGCCACTTTACAGGTAAACAACTCCGTAAATACCAACAATGAATCGATTCGCACCCTAGCAAGCGACGCAACCCTCCAAGCAGAACAACTTGATGGAGCGCTGCAATCTGTAGAACAAATGACTGACTCGATTCAACAGGTGGCAAGTAATGCTAAAGAAGCGGCTGATGCTTCTAACTTAGCAGCGACAACTGCCGAAACTGGTAGCATTGCGATCGAGCAGTCAGCAACAAGTATCCTGCAACTACGTCAAACCGTTGCTGAAACCACCAAGAAGGTAAAGCGTCTCGGTGAAGCATCGCAACAGATTTCCAAGGTTGTCGTACTGATTGACCAGATTGCGCTAAAAACGAACATGCTTGCGGTAAACGCCAGTATTGAGGCAGCGCGTGCGGGTGAAGAAGGTCGAGGCTTTGCGGTAGTTGCGGAAGAAGTCGGCGCACTGGCTGCTCAGTCCGCGATCGCAACCAAAGAAATCGCACGGATTGTCGAAAGCATTCAACAAGAAACTGGTGAAGTAGTAGAATCCATGGAAGCTAGTACATTACAGGTGGTTGAAGGTACAAACAAGGTCGAAGATGCGCGAAAGAGCTTGAGTCAGATTGTGGATGTGGCGAGGAAGGTAAATGCACTCTTCCAAGGTATTTCGACAGCAACAACTTCACAGGTGCAAACCTCACAATCAGTAAAACTGGTTATGGAAAATCTCTCCACCCAGTCCCAAAAATCTTCAGCTACTTCCCGTGAAGTTGCGATCGCCCTCCAAGAAACGGCGGACGTTGCTAGTAAGCTACAAGCCTCTGTGGAAACCTTTAAGGTTGATGCCTAAACCCTCACCCCCCAGCCCCCTCTCTCGCAGGAGAGGGGAATAAAAAACCTTCTTTCTCC
>JANNDZ010000473.1:0-2320 GCA_031378395.1 Pseudanabaena sp. OTE_75_metabat_487_sub | reverse complement strand
GCGGGCGGTGCAGATTTTTGGGTTTTATTATGCTGAGCTACTTATGGTAAAAAGATTCGTTTTGCGCCTCGATAATTATCAACATCAAGCACAATTTCAATCAGCTTTTCAACGCAGCGATTGCGATATTCAGTCTCATTTAGTAGTCGATCAGCATTGCTAATTGTGATTACAGGTAATGATTCTGGAGTGTTTTCCTCACGCATGACTTTCTCTAAAGAATCTTTGCCTTTCATGCTGCGATTTGCAGTAAGTAGAATCATCTGATTCTTTTGAGCTAATCGCCACACAACCCTATCATCGCTATCAATTGGTAAATTGATTTCTGTAAATGTGAAAAATTGGATCGGAATAATATCAAGCCAACCTTGACTAGCGATCGCTCCAAAGAAGACTAGAGCATGACCTTTGAGGTTGTGATCAATCAAGAAAATCATACTTTGGCTTCACGAATTGCTTTTAAAGCACGTAGTTTTGCCCAAGCTGCTTCAGTTCCAGCCTTGGGTGGTAATGTTGCAATTCGATTAATTCGTTCGCGATTTTGTTCTTCGTAATATTGTCGCAGTTCTTCTGTTTCTCTAAGAACTCTTTGATACTCTAATTCAACTTCTGCGCGATTTTTGTCAATATAAGCTAAGGCAATTTTAATTTGCTCTTCTGTTAGATCGAATAATCCTTGAATAAACTTACGCGGGTATTGAGCCGTTACATAGTCCATCACATCGTAAAGAGTGATGCGAGTACCAGAGATCGTCAGTCCACGCTCTGTGCGGATGATTTCTGTTTGTTGAATGGGTGATGCAACCATATTGAAACCTCATGGCTTTTATCTTTGCTTGATACCTATCCTGAATTATAACTTAAGTCGCAAACCCAAACCCTTAAGGTTGTTACTCCGCTGGGCTCAACCTTACAGGTTTGGGTAATTATTATGAAAAGCCAAGTTTTCGCCCAATCATCACTTTAATCCTATGTAGCAATGAGTCCAAAAATATGTCAAATTAGAGGATCGCAGCATGGTTAAAAACTACCTCGATAAACGAAGTTTAAATTAATGACATTAAAAGTTGGAATTTTAGGATTTGGCGGATTAGGTCAGGCGGCGGCAAAGTTGCTCAGCGCCAAGCAAGAAATGCAGTTGGTCGTAGCCGCCGATAAGGAAGGCTTTGCTTACGATCGCAATGGACTTAACGCCGCAGATGTGATCGCTGCATATCAAAGCAAAGGTTCTCTCGGTTATCTCGAATCATCAGGTATTTTGACTCAAGATAGTATCGCTGAGGCGATCGTTACGGCTAAAGATGTGGATGGCTATTTCTTAGCTTTGCCAAATCTACCCAATACTTTCATGGCAAGTGTTGCCAAGCAATTTATTGCTTCAGGTTGGCAGGGTGTGTTAGTTGATGCGATCAAGCGCACCAGTGCCGTTGAGCAGATGATTGCTCTTGCGCCCGAACTCGCAGCAGCTGGAATTACTTATATGTCTGGTTGTGGCGCAACTCCAGGGTTGTTGACTGCGGCGGCAGCGATCGCAGCTCAGAGCTTTGCGGAAGTTCACAAGGTCGAGATTACTTTTGGGGTTGGCATTGCGAATTGGAATGCTTATCGCGCTACGATTCGCGAAGATATTGCGCATATGTCTGGTTATACGGTGGATATGGCTCAGGCGATGACTGATGCGGAAGTGGAAGCGCTGCTCGAAAAGACCAATGGTCTAATCTCGTTGGAAAATATGGAACATGCTGATGACATCATGCTGGAGCGTGCGGGTATTTGCGATCGCGATCGGGTGACTGTTGGTGGTGTAGTCGATACACGCAATCCGAAGAAGCCACTGAGTACGAATATGAAGCTGACAGGGCGCACTTTTGAGGGCAAGATCTCGACGCATACTTTCACGCTGGGTGATGAGACGAGTATGGCGGCGAATGTGTGTGGGCCGGCGTTTGGCTATCTCAAGGCTGGTAAGCAGTTCCATCAACGCGGTATTTATGGGTTGATGACTGCGGCTGAGGTGATGCCTTCGTTTGTTCGCTAAGGGATAAAAATTAAATAACTTGCACATATAAAAAACCAAAACTGGTTCGACGGGCTAAGCCCGCCGAACCAGTTTTGTTTTTTATTAAATTTTCGTTCTTAAGTTTTTATTAGAAATATTTGTAAGGCGTGTTAGCGAAAGTGTAAGGGACTTGCAAGAAATAAATAAATCCAAAAGCACTTTATGGGATATTTAATATATTTGGCATAAAGTGATAAAACTTACAGACACGCTCAAGACACTATTTCAAGAAACAGCAAAACAACTTAAAGGTAGTGAGCA
>JANNDZ010000442.1:0-2166 GCA_031378395.1 Pseudanabaena sp. OTE_75_metabat_487_sub | reverse complement strand
ATTCGGCATCACTGAGGTCGCTCGGATAAGGCTTTCGAGACATGGCGTTCCCCTTGGTAGTGCATCATGATTCAAAATACTCCCTAATTTTCTACAGCGGTTGAATGATTTTTATCAAAACTTTACAGACGGCTTCTAAGCAAAATATCAGGAGTACCAGTATTTATTTCGGCAAATGTTAACGGAGTAACGTTGCTCCACAAGCCAAATGCAGCCCTGATTGCAGATCTAACATCTGCTTGAGGAATATCAGGCGTAAAATTACCGAATCTGTAAGTAAGGTTGGTTTTGTTCCACCTCTGACCAGTAGCAGTGAAATTAAGGATAGGAGGATTTGATGGATCATCGGGTACACCACACTGTCGAATACTCATAATAATTCTCACCAAAAGATTATCTACAATAGCTGCAATACACCCAACAGATAACTTTTCAACTGCATCCTGACAGATGATTTAGCAGTCTAACGGCTTGGGCATCAGCGGTAGTAAGAATCTTTGAGGCATCATCAGAGTGTTGAGGCCATCCGCTGCATGCCCTGGTTAGACTTGCCTAGTCCTGATGGTTGAGTTTGTCTTTCAGCAAAGCCTCTACTTCATGCTCAGGATCATTCAAATCAAAAGGGTAAGGCTGACGCATAGAGGGATCCCGACGATCCATCAGTATCTGCAACCCAGCCCGAAAAGCGGTCTCATCATTTCTATGTTCTGAAAGATACTGTTTCAGTTCAAGATTTGTCATTTGGCTAAGATTTTGCATCATAGGACAAAACTCCAATTCCCATCTTCATCAATTATGACTGCTATTTCATCCGACATGCCAGCCTGAATGTAAAGTGTCTTGAGTTTCCTGTCATAGCGAAAAATTTGAATGGGTCGATACAGGTTGGACAGCAACTGACATAAAAACAGAGCCGTATCAGATTGTTTCTTAGGTGGCAAGCTTCAACTCCTCAACATACCTTCAGATGTAGGATATCAGGGATTAAGTCTTTTTACGCTACAGGAACAGAACCAATATTAGATTTGTCCGTACATTTTATCTAAGAGGTGTATGATATTTCTCAAATCTTGAACTATTTTATTATCTAAATTTGGAAGATAGCTTAGACGATGAATCTGTTTACGGACTCTACGACAAATTTTTCTGGCTTCTTCATTTTTAGACTGTTTTTTTCTCTCTCGGAATAGTCCACGATAGCCTTCTTCAACTTGTTCAGATGTAAACCAGTATCGACGACAAGACATTGTATCTACAATAAAATATTCGCGAGATTCATAATCTTCACGTTCAGAGTTTGGAAATTCCCAGTGTGAAATATACCCCTTGTCTGCATCAAGAAGGTATCCGAAGACATCTGCATGGGAAATCTCCACAGCCACGCACTCCATCTTTAAAGTTCAATATTTCCCAATTCTTAAGTGATAGAATCTCGAACCTACTTTAAGCTGCTTTGAGATTTGCTAGTCAAACCTCCATTCACGAAAGTAGCAGTTAGAGTGCCTTTTTCCGTGCTACCCCAATTGTAAACTAATGTGTTGCCTGAACGAGAAATCTCTTCTCCAGCCCATCCAATTATGTTTGACATTCGTACATAGCTAATTCCCTCTGGGAAACACTGATCATACATGGCTCTAATTAAGGCTGAGTATGTAAGATTGCAAACATCAGTTCCTGCTGGTGGATTTCCAGCTAATACTGCAAGTATTGGAGGAGAAGTAGGTCGAGCTTGCCCTTGTAAAACTGCCTGGGCATCATCTGCCTGGAATTTCAGTTGAGTTGCAGTATCACCTAAAACTGGAAGCTGTTTCGGCTGTAAAACTTCATTAACAGGAGTAACAGAAGCGACCATAGGAGCTGAAGAACTTACAGTTGGAGACTTCTCTACACTTTGATTTTCTGAATTTGCACAACTAATTAAATAGAGCAAACAAAAGCAACCAATAGATGCATTTTGAAAAAATTGCACTCGATATTTCCTCATCTGCAACTGACCGAAATAGGTTGCCTTCTAAGAAACAAGAATCTTAGAAGCCGTCTGTAAAGTTTTGATAAAAATCATTCAACCGCTGTAGAAAATTAGGGAGTATTTTGAATCATGATGCACTACCAAGGGGAACGCCATGTCTCGAAAGCCTTATCCGAGCGACCTCAGTGATGCCGAAT
>JANNDZ010000411.1:0-1951 GCA_031378395.1 Pseudanabaena sp. OTE_75_metabat_487_sub | reverse complement strand
GTTTAGCACAAGTACTTATTGCTGTTATCAACTAAAAACTATGGGTCAAAACAATCAAATCTTTACCTTAGATCGATCGCAAATTATGGCGATCGCTCACAAGTTCTCTGCTCAAAAACAAGTTGCTGACATTCAACCCTTTGGCAGTGGCAATATTAACGATACTTATCTAGTTTCTTTGCAAGAATCATCAGCCGAGTCTTTTATCTTGCAGCGCATAAATACGAAGGTGTTTCGAGAACCAACGTTAGTAATGCAGAATATGCGAACCTATGCGAATCATGTGCGCGATCGCATTCAAAATTCACCATTAGATCGGCGCTGGGATATCCCGCAAGTATTGCCAACTCATCAAGGTCAGGACTATTGGCAAACTGAAAGTGGAGATTTCTGGCGATCGCTAAGTTTTATTGCAGATTCGCAATCCTTTGATGTGATGGAAAATATTGAGCAAGTGCGAGAAGTTGGCTATGCTTTGGGTACTTTCCATCATTTGACTAGTGATTTAGCACCAGAGAGATTAGCGGATACTTTGGAGGGTTTTCATATTATGCCGCGCTATTTTCGCCAGCAAGAGGAAGATCTGGCAAGCAGTAATTTTAAGCGATCGCCTGAAGTTGATTATTGTTTGAAATTTGTTAGCGATCGCAAGGGCTTAGCACATATTTTAGAAGATGCGAAAGCGGCTGGGAAATTACCATTGCGAACAATGCATGGCGATCCCAAAGTGAATAATATTTTGTTTGATCGGCAGACAAAATTATCAGTGAGTGTGATTGATCTCGATACAGTGAAATCTGGATTAGTGCATTATGACATCGGTGATTGTTTGCGATCGGGTTGCAATCTTGCGGGGGAAGAGGCTGAGCAATGGCAAGATGTTAAGTTCGATACGGAACTCTGTCAAGGGATTTTGCAGGGATATCTTTCAACGGCGCGATCTTTTCTTACAGAGTATGATTATGCCTATATCTATGATGCAGTTCGGGTGATTACCTTTGAGTTGGGGTTGCGCTTTTTTACCGATTATTTAGCTGGAAGTATCTACTTTAATGTTAAATATCCTGAACATAATCTATTGCGATCGCTTGTCCAGTTTCGTCTAGTAGAGAGCATCGAATCTCAACAGACAGTTATCAATAAAATTATCAAAGATATAAGATAGAGCCATTGCAAAGCAATATATTCATCGCCACAAACATATATGGAATCACCACAACAAATTCTAGAATTTCTCGATCGCCGTTTTGATGCGATCGAAATGCCTTGTTTTGGGAATATGAATATTGACTATATTTCTTCCAGATTATTGGCACTTCGGGATGACAGTCGTTGGTTAATTCTATTTAACTCAATTACTTGGTGTCCTGCGGGCGAAGGATTGACGACGATATTGGAGTGCGTTGGCAACTGTGTAATGGGAAGACAAGGATTTGATAGCGATCGCTACCTAATCACAGGACAAATTAAATACGATGAAATGCCCAATGACTATCATGTAACCGTGCGTGGAAAGACTATTCTTTTATCAGAGTTGAAGATTATTGCACGTCCAGATCTATTTTCTGAGTATGAGCCTAATATTGCGATCGCGTTATTAGAAAACTATCGTGAAGAGTTACTTGCTAATCGAGAAGAATATAGCAAATTTATTCCCGATGGACTGACTGAGGTTTTATGCCTTGATGAATGGCATCATCCAGATTGGGGTTGTCCACCGAGCCAGACTGAGAGTTTCCCGCTGATTGCTGAAGTTCTATTCACAGGCAATCCTGATTTGTACAAACCGCCGACAAATCCCAATACTGATTGGAGATTTTGGTTCCCAAAATAACAAACGAGTGGCGGCGCAAATAAGCCAAGAACTGAAGTTCTTGGCTTATTTGCTAAAGTCTGCTTCAGCAGACTAAGGTCGGAACTCGCAATCAAAAAGATACTGCGATCATCCCAA